>NC_011772.1:240000-262500 GCF_000021305.1 Bacillus cereus G9842 | reverse complement strand
ATACCTATCCTTTTCATATTATCTCCTTTTCTAACTTAAATCTTCTTATATTAAAGTACATCAAAAAAACAACTGTACTATTTTAACACACTGGTGAATTTTATCTTTAAGAAATAAAATAGAAAATCTTAAATTACATATCAAAAATCACGAAAGAAATCGAATAAAACTTATATAGATATGTAATTAGCTTTGAAAAAAAGTTACAAAACACAAAAAAGACGAGTCATTCTGACTCGTCTTAAGCTTGCTTGGCGACGTCCTACTCTCACAGGGACAAGGTCCCAACTACCATCGGCGCTAGAGAGCTTAACTTCCGTGTTCGGTATGGGAACGGGTGTGACCTCTCTGCCATCATCACCAAACTATTGAAGGTATATTCCTTCAAAACTAGATAACATTGCTACATATTATATGGTTAAGTCCTCGATCTATTAGTATTCGTCAGCTCCACATGTCACCATGCTTCCACCTCGAACCTATCAACCTGATCATCTTTCAGGGATCTTACTAGCTTACGCTATGGGAAATCTCATCTTGAGGGGGGCTTCATGCTTAGATGCTTTCAGCACTTATCCCTTCCGCACATAGCTACCCAGCTATGCCCTTGGCAGAACAACTGGTACACCAGCGGTGCGTCCATCCCGGTCCTCTCGTACTAAGGACAGCTCCTCTCAAATTTCCTACGCCCACGACGGATAGGGACCGAACTGTCTCACGACGTTCTGAACCCAGCTCGCGTACCGCTTTAATGGGCGAACAGCCCAACCCTTGGGACCGACTACAGCCCCAGGATGCGATGAGCCGACATCGAGGTGCCAAACCTCCCCGTCGATGTGGACTCTTGGGGGAGATAAGCCTGTTATCCCCGGGGTAGCTTTTATCCGTTGAGCGATGGCCCTTCCATGCGGAACCACCGGATCACTAAGCCCGACTTTCGTCCCTGCTCGACTTGTAGGTCTCGCAGTCAAGCTCCCTTATGCCTTTGCACTCTACGAATGATTTCCAACCATTCTGAGGGAACCTTTGGGCGCCTCCGTTACACTTTAGGAGGCGACCGCCCCAGTCAAACTGCCCACCTGACACTGTCTCCCGGGTCGATAAGACCCGTAGGTTAGAATTTCAATACAGTCAGGGCGGTATCCCACCAGCGCCTCCACCGAAGCTAGCGCTCCGGTTTCAATGGCTCCCGCCTATCCTGTACAAACTGTACCAAAATTCAATATCAGGCTACAGTAAAGCTCCACGGGGTCTTTCCGTCCTGTCGCGGGTAACCTGCATCTTCACAGGTACTATAATTTCACCGAGTCTCTGGTTGAGACAGTGCCCAAATCGTTACACCTTTCGTGCGGGTCGGAACTTACCCGACAAGGAATTTCGCTACCTTAGGACCGTTATAGTTACGGCCGCCGTTTACTGGGGCTTCAGTTCAGAGCTTCGCTTACGCTAACCCCTCTCCTTAACCTTCCAGCACCGGGCAGGTGTCACCCCCTATACTTCGCCTTACGGCTTCGCAGAGAGCTGTGTTTTTGCTAAACAGTCGCTTGGGCCTATTCACTGCGGCTTTCCGTTAAGAAAGCACCCCTTCTCCCGAAGTTACGGGGTCATTTTGCCGAGTTCCTTAACCAGAGTTCTCTCGCACACCTTAGGATTCTCTCCTCGCCTACCTGTGTCGGTTTGCGGTACAGGCACCTTTTATCTCGCTAGAAGCTTTTCTTGGCAGCGGGGAATCAAAGACTTCGCTCCATAAGGAGCTTCCCCATCACAGCTCAGCCTTTACGATAAGCGGATTTGCCTACTTATCAGCCTAACTGCTTGGACGTGCACAACCAATCGCACGCTTCTTCTATCCTTCTGCGTCCCTCCATTGCTCAAACGATAAAGAGGTGGTACAGGAATATCAACCTGTTGTCCATCGCCTACGCCTGTCGGCCTCGGCTTAGGTCCTGACTAACCCTGAGCGGACGAGCCTTCCTCAGGAAACCTTAGGCATTCGGTGGACGGGATTCTCACCCGTCTTTCGCTACTCATACCGGCATTCTCACTTCTAAGCGCTCCACCAGTCCTTCCGGTCTGACTTCACTGCACTTAGAACGCTCCCCTACCACTGATACCATTGGTATCAATTCGCAGCTTCGGTGGTGTATTTAGCCCCGGTACATTTTCGGCGCAGAGTCACTCGACTAGTGAGCTATTACGCACTCTTTAAATGGTGGCTGCTTCTAAGCCAACATCCTAGTTGTCTAAGCAACTCCACATCCTTTTCCACTTAATACACACTTTGGGACCTTAGCTGGCGATCTGGGCTGTTTCCCTCTTGACTACGGATCTTATCACTCGCAGTCTGACTCCTAAGGATAAGTCATTGGCATTCGGAGTTTGACTGAATTCGGTAATCCGATGAGGACCCCTAGTTCAATCAGTGCTCTACCTCCAAGACTCTTACACTTAAGGCTAGCCCTAAAGCTATTTCGGGGAGAACCAGCTATCTCCAGGTTCGATTGGAATTTCTCCGCTACCCACACCTCATCCCCGCACTTTTCAACGTGCGTGGGTTCGGGCCTCCATTCAGTGTTACCTGAACTTCACCCTGGACATGGGTAGATCACCTGGTTTCGGGTCTACGACCACGTACTAAACGCCCTATTCAGACTCGCTTTCGCTGCGGCTCCGCCTCTTCAGCTTAACCTTGCACGGGATCGTAACTCGCCGGTTCATTCTACAAAAGGCACGCCATCACCCATTAACGGGCTCTGACTATTTGTAGGCACACGGTTTCAGGATCTCTTTCACTCCCCTTCCGGGGTGCTTTTCACCTTTCCCTCACGGTACTGGTTCACTATCGATCACTAGGGAGTATTTAGCCTTGGGAGATGGTCCTCCCAGATTCCGACGGAATTTCACGTGTTCCGCCGTACTCAGGATACATTCAAGAGAGAACGAAGTTTCGACTACGGGGTTGTTACCCTCTACGACGGACCTTTCCAGGTCGCTTCGTCTACCTCGTTCCTTTGTAACTCCGTATAGAATGTCCTACAACCCCAAGAGGCAAGCCTCTTGGTTTGGGCTATGTTCCGTTTCGCTCGCCGCTACTCAGGAAATCGCATTTGCTTTCTCTTCCTCCAGGTACTTAGATGTTTCAGTTCCCTGGGTCTGTCTTCCATACCCTATGTATTCAGGTAAGGATACCATACCATTACGTATAGTGGGTTTCCCCATTCGGAAATCTTCGGATCAAAGCTTACTTACAGCTCCCCGAAGCATATCGGCGTTAGTCCCGTCCTTCATCGACTCCTAGTGTCAAGGCATCCACCGTGCGCCCTTTCTAACTTAACCAAACTAAAATTAAAAAAATATGAGCTACACTGTTATCTAGTTTTCAAAGAACATACATTTATATATGAGAGATAGTTCTCTCAAAACTGAACAAAACGAAACACGGAAACTTATATTGATGAACAGCGTTCATCAATTCTCCATAGAAAGGAGGTGATCCAGCCGCACCTTCCGATACGGCTACCTTGTTACGACTTCACCCCAATCATCTGTCCCACCTTAGGCGGCTGGCTCCAAAAAGGTTACCCCACCGACTTCGGGTGTTACAAACTCTCGTGGTGTGACGGGCGGTGTGTACAAGGCCCGGGAACGTATTCACCGCGGCATGCTGATCCGCGATTACTAGCGATTCCAGCTTCATGTAGGCGAGTTGCAGCCTACAATCCGAACTGAGAACGGTTTTATGAGATTAGCTCCACCTCGCGGTCTTGCAGCTCTTTGTACCGTCCATTGTAGCACGTGTGTAGCCCAGGTCATAAGGGGCATGATGATTTGACGTCATCCCCACCTTCCTCCGGTTTGTCACCGGCAGTCACCTTAGAGTGCCCAACTTAATGATGGCAACTAAGATCAAGGGTTGCGCTCGTTGCGGGACTTAACCCAACATCTCACGACACGAGCTGACGACAACCATGCACCACCTGTCACTCTGCTCCCGAAGGAGAAGCCCTATCTCTAGGGTTTTCAGAGGATGTCAAGACCTGGTAAGGTTCTTCGCGTTGCTTCGAATTAAACCACATGCTCCACCGCTTGTGCGGGCCCCCGTCAATTCCTTTGAGTTTCAGCCTTGCGGCCGTACTCCCCAGGCGGAGTGCTTAATGCGTTAACTTCAGCACTAAAGGGCGGAAACCCTCTAACACTTAGCACTCATCGTTTACGGCGTGGACTACCAGGGTATCTAATCCTGTTTGCTCCCCACGCTTTCGCGCCTCAGTGTCAGTTACAGACCAGAAAGTCGCCTTCGCCACTGGTGTTCCTCCATATCTCTACGCATTTCACCGCTACACATGGAATTCCACTTTCCTCTTCTGCACTCAAGTCTCCCAGTTTCCAATGACCCTCCACGGTTGAGCCGTGGGCTTTCACATCAGACTTAAGAAACCACCTGCGCGCGCTTTACGCCCAATAATTCCGGATAACGCTTGCCACCTACGTATTACCGCGGCTGCTGGCACGTAGTTAGCCGTGGCTTTCTGGTTAGGTACCGTCAAGGTGCCAGCTTATTCAACTAGCACTTGTTCTTCCCTAACAACAGAGTTTTACGACCCGAAAGCCTTCATCACTCACGCGGCGTTGCTCCGTCAGACTTTCGTCCATTGCGGAAGATTCCCTACTGCTGCCTCCCGTAGGAGTCTGGGCCGTGTCTCAGTCCCAGTGTGGCCGATCACCCTCTCAGGTCGGCTACGCATCGTTGCCTTGGTGAGCCGTTACCTCACCAACTAGCTAATGCGACGCGGGTCCATCCATAAGTGACAGCCGAAGCCGCCTTTCAATTTCGAACCATGCAGTTCAAAATGTTATCCGGTATTAGCCCCGGTTTCCCGGAGTTATCCCAGTCTTATGGGCAGGTTACCCACGTGTTACTCACCCGTCCGCCGCTAACTTCTTGAGAGCAAGCTCTCAATCCATTCGCTCGACTTGCATGTATTAGGCACGCCGCCAGCGTTCATCCTGAGCCAGGATCAAACTCTCCAATAAAGTTAGTTTGTCTAGCATCTAAAAATAAAAATTGACGTTTCACGTTGTTTGTTTCGTTCAGTTTTCAAAGAACTACTTAGTCGCTCATTTGCGACTTCCTTATGTTAACATCTTCATCTTTCAATGTCAACTAAGTTTTTCATTTCATTTGTCGCTTGCGACGTTATTGTCATCGGCGACTTGTTCTATATTACACCTCTAATCTCTAATCGTCAATATGTTTTTATAAAAAATATAAAAAGGCTTATTTCTTTTAAAATAAGCCTTTTTATCACATATCATTCTATTCATTTATTATTTTTCTATAATTGGTAAAGAGACGATAAATTGAATAATACCATCCCTATATTCCGCTCGAATACTACCACCTTGCAACTCAACAATACTTTTCGCAATCGCTAAGCCAAGTCCCGATCCTTCCGTTACTCTACTTCGAGATTGATCCTTCTTATAGAAACGTTCAAACAAATTCACTAACTCTTCTCTCGTAAACTCTTCACTATGATTCGCAATTACAATTTGTATATCCCTACGCTGCCTTTGAAGAGAAACTTTTATCTCTCCATCATCTTTACTGTACTTAATCGCATTCATTAGTAAATTATCAAATACACGAACCATCTTTTCCGAATCAATCGATGCATAAGTACGTTCCTCAGGAAACTTCTTAACAAACGTAAGTCCATGTTCTTCCGCCTGCGGTACTAACTCTTCTATTAATTGCTCAAGCAACTCATTTACACATACTTCTTGTTTTTCTAATACAACTTGTTCATTTGTTAACTTCGTATACTCAAATAAATCTTCTATTAAATTCTTTAACTGCTCCGACTTTACAAAAGCAATTCTTGTATACTCATCATGTTGTTCTTTATTTTCATATTTAGAATCTCGAAGTAATCGTAAGTAACCCATAATAGAAGTAAGTGGTGTACGCAAATCATGAGATACATTTGTGATAAGCTCATTTTTCTGCTTTTCTAATTTACGTTCCTTTTCTATATTATTCATAAGCTCTTCCGCCATATTATTAATATTCTCAGTTAAAGACGCAATCTCATCTTCACCTTTTTTCTCAATGCGGTACGCTAAGTTACCTCTTTCTATTTCCTTTACACCTTGTGCCATTGCTTCAATCTGCTTCATCTTTCTCTTTGTTATATAGAAGAAAGAGAAAATGAATACAAGAACACCCATTAAAAACGGGAATGGTCCTTCTACTTTATAGTACACTACCTCTCCTTGAGGAATCCCACTTACAAACATATATAAGTTCTTACCTTCAATTGTAATAGGCGAGAATGTAATAAACTCTTTTCTTGACCTTTCAATATCATTATTATTTGAATAATTGATAGCAAATGAAGTCGCATTACGAATTGTATTATGCAAATTAATTTGTTCTTCTTGCGCTTGCTTCGTTTTATACAAAACTTTACCATTTTCGTCAGTAACTAATATTTTAAAGGCATCATGCCCTTGCTCTAAATTCTCATTTTCTAGCTCTATCATGTTTTGTACAGCATCTAATTTATTTTCAACAACCATCATTTCCGCTGTACTTTGAGCTTTACGATTAATTTGCTCCATACCATCTCTGTAATTAATCTCGGCATGTTGGCTAGCATCTTCAAAAATAGGTGCTACTATCTTCGTTGATACAAAGAGACCTAATAACGCACAAGCAGTAAACGCCGTAATAAGTTGAATCCTTATACTCCGTTTCACGCTCTTTATTATCTTTTCAATTAATTCTCGAATTTTCCGAACGTAAGTAAACGGATTAAATATCTTTTTCAATCTTATATCCCACTCCCCATACCGTTTTTATATATCTAGGTTTCCTTGGATTCTCCTCAATCTTTTCACGCACTTTTCGAATATGCACCATTACAGTATTATCAGACTGGAAAGATCGTTCGTTCCACACCTTTTCATAAATTTGCTCCGCACTAAACACCATACCTGGATTTCTAGTTAGCAATTCTAAAATTGAAAATTCCCTCGGAGTTAGTTTCACTTCTTCTCCCTCTACAATAACTTTATGGGTCGAGATGTTGATTTTCATCTCTCCAATTTCTAACTCGTCCTCATTTTGGACAGCGAAACCATTCATTTTCATATAACGGCGTAACTGAGATTTAATTCGTGCAATTAACTCTAATGGATTAAAGGGCTTCGTTACGTAATCATCTGCTCCTGTTGTTAATCCTAAAATCTTATCCATATCTTGCGTTTTGGCAGAAAGCATAATAATAGGCATCTCTTTCGCTTCCCTTACTTTCATACACATATGAATACCATCCACTTTCGGCATCATAATATCTAATACGACTAGATGTACTTCATTTTCTTCTAGTAAACGTAATCCTTCTTCCCCGTCTCCTGCTTGCAATACTTTATATCCTTCATTCTTTAAATAGATTGTAATTAAATTTCGAATTTCTTTTTCATCATCTACGACAAGTATTGTTTCGTGTGCCACAATATCTCCCCCATCACTTTTTTAATCCCTAACTTTTATTATAGGAAAACTTCTGAAGAAAAACGCTCGGAAATCCTTAAGATTTTCTGAAGACGCAAAAAAGGTCTAGACTCCCCTTAAGTCTAGACCTTTTAAAAAACCCCTTTTATCCCGCATTAACGGGCAGTAAGACTCCCACTTCAAAAACTGCCCAAATCAACGATGTTACGCGGCAGATCAACTGCCCGTAAAAGCCCGATTGGTTCAACTAATAATCAGGGTGGGGTTTCCCCCACTCTGATTAAAGTTTCACTTTATTTACGAACGTAGATGAAATATAGTACAAATAAAACTCCCATAACATACATAATCGGATGAACCTCTTTACGACGACCACTCACAACCATTGTAATTGGATAGAAGATAAATCCAATCGCAATCCCAGTTGCGATACTATACGTAAGTGGCATAGAGATAATTGTAAAGAATGCTGGCACTGCAATCTCGAATTTCTTCCAATCAATTTCCCCTAAGGAAGAAACCATCAAGATTCCTACAATAATTAAAGCTGGTGCCGTTACAGCTGGCGTTACAACACTTAGTAATGGCGAGAAGAATAATGCCAGTAAGAAGAATCCTGCTGTTACAACTGCTGTAAATCCAGAACGTCCTCCTGCTGCTACCCCTGCAGAAGACTCAATGTAAGACGTTGTTGTTGATGTACCCAAGATTGCACCAATTACAGTTGCAATCGCATCTGCAAATAATGCTTTTCCTGCACGTGGTAATTTATTGTTCTTCATTAATCCAGCTTGATTCGCAACCGCTACAAGCGTACCTGCTGTATCAAAGAAATCGATAAAGAAGAACGTTATAATAACAATACCCATTTGAACAGTGAAAATATCTCCAAAGTGCGTTAACGCAGCACCGAACGTTGGTTCTAGGCTCGGTATTGCTCCCAATACAGCTTTCGGAGTATCAATTAATCCTGTTGCTACCCCTAAGATCGCTGTAAGAATCATACCGTAAAATACTGCACCATTAACTTTCTTAATCATAAAGATGATTGTCGTAACAACCCCGAAGATTGCTAGTAACGTTGTGCCCTTTGTTAAGTCCCCCAACCCAACAAGAACAGCATCATTTTTCACGATAATTCCGGCATTTTGGAATCCAAGAAATGCAATGAACAATCCGATACCTGCTGCTACTGCAAACTTTAACTCCGATGGAATTGCATTGATGATTTTTTCACGAATACCTGAAGCAGTAAGAATAATAAAGATAATACCTGACATTAATGTTCCGGCAATGGCCGTTTGCCATGGAATCCCCATCGTTAACACTGCTGTATAAGCAAAGAACGCGTTAATTCCCATACCTGGCGCTAAAGCAATTGGATACTTCGCGAAAATACCCATAATTAACGAACCGATCGCTGCCGCTAATGCCGTAGCAACGAATACTGCACCTGGATCCATCCCTGTACCTGCTGGTAACCCTTTAACATTTCCAAGCGACAGCGTAGCAGGATTGACAAATAGTACGTAAGCCATAGATAGAAATGTCGTTAACCCTGCTATGAACTCAGTCTTATAATTCGTACCGAGCTCATCAAACTGAAAATAGCGTTTCATCCTACGTTTCCCCCGTTATATGATTACTCGCCGTATTTCCCCTAGCCCTCTTTTATCCCGAGAAATAAAAAAGGCTTCCATTGCATATATACATGGAAGCGTTCTATAAACAAAGACAAGTTTCCCCTCATCTTTATACAAACGCCTCGTAGTCAAGCCATTTACGGTAGCTAGGTAGAAACTTTCGGGCCATATCCCCGATATTATACGACGGCATAATATTCACTTTTCGTTTGAATTACATACTCATATTAACTCGCATAGGCACTTTTGTCAATTTAAAAACGAACATTTTTATAAACTTTTATACTTTCGTTCGTATTAATGGTAAAAACAAAAAGATCCATCTATTCATGAATGATAGATGGATCTTTTTTATTACAATACTATTCCCACTCAATAGTTGCTGGTGGCTTACTCGTTACATCATACACGATACGGTTAACGTGTTTTACTTCGTTTACGATACGAACAGAGATTTTCTCTAGTACGTCCCAAGGGATACGTGCCCAGTCAGCTGTCATACCGTCAATAGATGTTACTGCACGGATACCTACTGTGTAATCGTAAGTACGCTCGTCACCCATAACACCTACGCTACGCATGCCAGGAAGCGCAGTGAAGTATTGCCAGATTTCGCGGTCTAATCCTGCTTTAATAATTTCTTCACGTAAAATCGCATCAGATTCACGAACGATTTCTAATTTCTCTTCTGTGATTTCACCTAATACACGAATACCAAGACCAGGACCTGGGAATGGTTGACGCCATACGATTTCATCAGGAATTCCTAGTTCAGATCCTAATACACGTACTTCATCTTTAAATAACGTATTTAAAGGCTCAATTAATTTGAACTGCATGTCTTCTGGAAGTCCACCAACGTTATGGTGAGATTTAATTGTTTGTGCAGTTGCTGTACCACTTTCAACGATGTCTGTGTAAAGTGTACCTTGTGCTAAGAAGTCCATACCTTGTAATTTAGAAGCTTCATCATCAAATACGTAAATGAATTCATTACCAATGATTTTACGTTTTTGTTCTGGATCTTCTACACCTTTTAACTTGTTCATGAAACGTTCTTGTGCATCCACTTTAATAACGTTCATGTGGAAGCCTTCGCTGAATGTTTTCATAACGCCTTCCGCTTCACCTTTACGAAGTAAACCATGGTCAACGAAAATACATGTTAATTGATCGCCGATTGCTTTATGAATTAATACTGCTACAACAGAAGAGTCTACACCGCCGCTAAGTGCGCATAGTACTTTTTTGTCTCCAACAGTTTCACGAATTTTCTCTAGTTCTACTTCGATAAAGTTCTCCATGTTCCATCCTTCAGAACAACCACATACACCGAATACGAAGTTTTTAATTAAATCGTTACCGTGCTCAGAGTGACGTACTTCTGGGTGGAATTGTACACCGTATAAGTTTTTCTCTTCATTGCTCATACCAGCAATTGGACAAGACTCACTTGTTGCGTCTACTACAAATCCTTCAGGTAAACCAGTTACTAAGTCGCCATGGCTCATCCATACAACTTGCTCTTCTGGAAGGTTCGCATATAATTTTGATTCGTTCTCTACTTTAAGAACAGCTTTTCCGTACTCACGGTGGTTGGCACGCTCTACTTTACCACCGAAGTGTTGTGTCATAAGCTGCATACCGTAACAGATACCGAAAATCGGTAATCCTAGTTCGAAGATTTTTTCATCACAATGTAATGCACCTTCACCGTATACGCTATTTGGTCCACCAGAGAAAATAATCCCTTTTGGATTCATTGCTTTAATTTCTTCTGCAGTAATTGTATGTGGATGAAGTTCACTGTATACACCGAACTCACGAATTCGACGTGCTATTAACTGATTGTATTGACTTCCAAAATCTAAAACGATAATTGTATCGTGTTGCTTCTTCAAAATAATCACCCCAACGTTAGTTCTCGTATATAAATATTTTCACCAATTTGGCGAAAAGCATTACTAATATAATAAAAAAAGCCAGTCCTCCGCCTCTAGTCTCATAACAAAGAAAAGGCAGGGGTCTGGCTTTATAAAGAAAGATAGTCTCCGCTCTTTATAAATATAAGACACACTGCCTTCATAGTCAGGTTGTTTACGGTAACCCGGTAGAGACTCTCAAACCATATCATTGAGGATATATGAAGGATCGTTTTATATTATCTTCCTAGATTCTAACAATGAAGTATCTATATGGTCAAGAGAGAAAGCGACAAAATTCTACAGAAATTCATTTCCTTTTCTAAAAAACATAAAAAAACATCCATTTCTATATAGAAATGGATGTTTTTTAGGGCAAACGGAATTACATCATTCCGCCCATACCGCCCATGCCCATGCCGCCCATGTCAGGCATTGCTGGTGCATTTGGTTCTGGCTTGTCAGCTACTACAGCTTCAGTTGTTAAGAACATAGCTGCAACAGATGCTGCGTTTTGAAGTGCAGAACGAGTTACTTTAGCTGGATCTACGATACCAGACTCAAGCATGTTAACCCATTCGCCAGTAGCTGCATTGAAACCAACGCCTACTTTTTCGCCTTTTAGACGCTCTACAACTACAGATCCTTCTAGACCAGCGTTGATTGCGATTTGACGAACTGGCTCTTCTAGTGCGCGAAGTACGATGTTGATACCTGTTGCTTCGTCGCCTTCAGCTACGATAGAAGCTACTTTCGTGTATACGTTCATAAGTGAAGTACCACCACCTGCAACGATACCTTCTTCTACTGCTGCACGAGTTGAGTTAAGTGCATCTTCAATGCGAAGTTTGCGCTCTTTTAACTCAGTTTCAGTTGCTGCACCTACTTTAATTACCGCTACGCCACCTGCTAGTTTAGCAAGACGCTCTTGTAATTTTTCACGATCGAATTCAGAAGTTGTTTCTTCTAATTGCGCACGGATTTGACCGATACGAGCTGCGATTTGCTCTGTATTTCCAATACCTTCAACTACAGTTGTGTTTTCTTTTGTAACAACAACTTTACCAGCGCGTCCTAAAGATTCAACTGTAGCAGATTTTAAGTCACGACCTAATTCTTCAGTGATTACTTCGCCACCAGTTAAGATTGCGATATCTTCTAGCATTGCTTTACGACGGTCACCAAATCCAGGAGCTTTAACAGCTACTACGTTGAATGTACCACGAAGTTTGTTCACTACTAATGTAGCTAAAGCTTCGCCTTCTACATCTTCAGCAATGATAAGAAGTGGTTTACCTTGTTGTACCACTTGCTCTAATACTGGTAAGATTTCTTGGATGTTAGAAATCTTTTTGTCAGTAATTAAGATGTATGGGTTATCAAGAACTGCTTCCATTTTGTCAGAATCAGTAATCATGTAAGGAGATGCATATCCACGATCAAATTGCATACCTTCTACTACGTCTAATTCTGTTGTGAATCCTTTAGACTCTTCTAAAGTAATAACGCCATCGTTACCAACGCGCTCCATTGCTTCAGCGATTAATTGACCTACTTCTTCGTCAGCTGCAGAAATAGCAGCTACTTGCGCGATAGAAGATTTGCCTTCGATTGGTTTAGAAATCGTTTTTAATTCTTCAATTGCAGCAGTAACAGCTTTTTCGATACCTTTACGAAGACCCATTGGGTTAGCACCAGCTGTTACGTTTTTAAGACCTTCACGAATCATAGCTTGCGCTAATACAGTTGCAGTTGTTGTTCCGTCACCAGCTACATCATTTGTTTTGCTAGCAACTTCTGCTACTAATTTCGCACCCATGTTTTCGAATGCATCTTCTAATTCGATTTCTTTTGCGATTGTTACACCATCATTTGTAATAAGTGGTGAACCGAATTTTTTCTCAAGTACAACGTTACGACCTTTTGGTCCAAGCGTTACTTTTACTGCGTTTGCAAGAGTGTCGACACCGCGAAGCATCGAACGACGTGCTTCTTCACTAAATTTAATATCTTTTGCCATAATAATTGACCCCCTTGGATTTTTTTAAGATTTATATAATTAACCGATAACTGCTAAAATGTCACTTTCACGTAAAATCAAGTAGTCTGTACCTTCATATTTCACTTCAGTACCTGCATATTTTGAGAAGATGATAAGATCACCTGCTGCTACCTCTAAAGCAACACGCTCACCATTTTCAAGCACTCGACCAGTACCTACTGCAACAACTTTACCCTCTTGTGGTTTTTCTTTTGCAGTGTCTGGTAATACAATACCACTTGCTGTTTTTTCTTCTGCTTGAACAAGCTCAATTACAACGCGATCACCTAATGGCTTTAGCATGAACAATAACCTCCTCATTTTGTTATGTAAATTTTATTTATTAGCACTCAAGTCACCCGAGTGCTAACACACTTATAATAATAAATAATCTCAATTTCTTTTGCAAGTAAAAAAATCATAATTTTTTCGCAAATTACTATATAAACTTTCTATATAGAATACTGCCTCTACTATATGAATCGTTGTTTCCCCTACTCGTATGTTACAATATGAAAGACACCCTAAGTTGTTTTCGCTAAACGTACAACTTTTTCCTGTCTCCTACTTTAATTTAAAATACGTATTTACAAAAAAATCATAATTCGAATGAAAGTTTATATCGTAGATAACATATTTACATGTTATCCTACCTCATCTCATACACTAGAGTTAGAAAGGATGGTTAAACCATTTGAAGAAACAATACTGGTGGATTATCGTTACATACATTTTAATGCAATTATCTGGCGCTGTTGGATTACCACTTCTCCTAAAAACAGGACTCTATGATAATAGAGGATTTACCATTGAGGAAAAAGGACAAATCATAATGGGACACTGGGCAATTATTAGCTTCTTTGTTGCATTATGTATCGTACTTTGGTTACTTAGAACAGATATTCGCGACAGACATTTAGATGCAACGCGCTCTTCTGTTCCAGCTACAATTGGGTGGATTTTCATCGGATTATTCTTAGCTTTCTTTTCACAAATAGTTGCCGGTATGATCGAGATGCAGCTACTAGGAATTAAACAAGGTTCAGAAAATACAATGAAACTGATGGAAATTGCACGAACTACTCCTTGGTTCCTTATTGTTGTATCTATAATCGGACCTATCTTAGAAGAAATCGTATTTAGAAAAATTCTATTCGGTGCACTTTATAAGAAGTTCAACTTCTTTATTGCAGCTATCATTAGTTCACTTGTATTCGCAGCAATTCATTTTGATTTTACTCACTTATTGGTATACACTGCTATGGGGCTCGTATTCGCCTTCTTATATGTGAAGACGAAGCGCATTATCGTTCCTATTGCAGCTCATGTTGCGATGAATACATTAGTCGCTATTGGGCAAATTTTTATGAGCAATGAGCAAATTCAAGAAATGATTAAAGAAGCTGAAAAAATGCAAGGATTTATCGGAGGATTTTTTGTATGAGAAACTCACCATTGTTCATGGCTGCACTATACTTCCTTCTTGGATGTATCTTTACACGCTTCGCCATTACGAACGTGACAGATACAATCTGGAATGTGTGGACAATACTATTTGCAGTTATGGCAACAATTGATTTTAATTTGGCACTTCGCCTTATATTAGTTAAATTCACAAAGAAGAAACAATAATAAAACGCAGAGGTCGCTTCCTCTGCGTTTTATTGTGGATAGTTTTTCAAAAAGTAAACTAATGTTTGTAACTCTACAGCTAAATCAATATGATGAATTCTAATATTCTCTGATACGTTTAATCGTGCTGGTGTGAAATTCAAAATACCGTGCACGCTCGTTTCAGCTAATCTATCTGCTACAGCTTGTGCTACTGTAGCCGGTACTGTTAATATTGCCACTTGTATATCATTTGATAATCTCTCTTCTAATTCATCTAAATGATATACAGGAATGCCCCCGATTTCTGTTCCAACTTTCTCTTCACTAACATCAAATGCCATTTCAATTTTTGTATTATTGTTTTTCGTGAAATTATAATGTAAGAAAGCGGTCCCTAAATTACCTACTCCAATAAGTGCTACACGCGTTATATCATCTTGATCAAGTGTTTCGCGGAAAAATGATAATAAATAATTTACGTTATATCCATATCCCTTTTTCCCTAATGCTCCAAAATACGAAAAATCTCTTCGTATTGTTGCGGAATCTACTTTTACCGCTTCACTCAATTCGGCCGATGAAACACGCTGCTTACCAGAAAGAGATAAGTTTTGGATAAATCGATAGTATAGAGGCAATCTTTTAGCAGTGGCTTGTGGAATCTTTTGCTGATCCATATGACCTCTCCTCTCTTCCTATCTTTATTCATATACTTTAATCAAATACAGAAGTTTAGCACTCATTAAATTCCTTGTATAATAAAGAGAAGAAGTATTCTCTCTTTATTTTAAACTATACACTATTTTTAGTATGATTGAGAAATATAAACATGGCAAAGTTAAGAAATTATTTGAGGTGAGAACATTGATTTTATTACAAGTAAATGGACTTTCGAAATTATACGGTGCAGAAACAATTCTTGCAAACATAAAATTGGAAGTACAAACAAAAGATCGTATCGCATTAGTTGGAAGGAATGGAGCTGGAAAATCTACATTATTAAAAATTATCGCTGGTGAGTTATCACATGATGGTGGCGAAATTATAAAACCGAAAGATGTCTCAATCGGGTATTTAGCTCAAAATACTGGCCTAGAAACGTCTTTAACAATTTGGGATGAAATGCTAACCGTCTTTACCCACTTACAGCAAATGGAGACAAAACTTCGAAAGCTTGAGCAAGAAATGGGAAAAGAAGAAAACTTTTCAAACGAAGCTATATATGAAAGATTGTTAGCTGATTATGACCAATTGCAACTCAATTATAAAGATCAAGGTGGATATCAATACGAAGCGGATATTCGCTCCATTTTAAGCGGCCTTGGCTTCCCAGTTGAAACACACCAGACGACGATCTCTACTTTAAGTGGCGGGCAAAAAACAAGATTAGCTCTCGGGAAATTATTATTAACAAAACCAGACTTACTTATTTTGGACGAGCCTACAAACCATTTAGACATTGAAACATTAACATGGCTTGAGCAATATTTACAAGGTTATCCTGGCGCAATATTAATCGTTTCCCATGACCGTTATTTCTTAGACAAACTCGTTACACAAGTATATGAAATTTCGAATAAAGAAAGCAGACGATTTGTTGGTAACTACAGTAAATATTTAGACTTAAAATCAGCATTATATGATCAAGAAATGAAACGTTACGAAAAACAACAAGATGAAATCGCAAAACTTGAGGACTTCGTTCAAAAGAATATAGCTCGCGCTTCTACAACGAAACGTGCTCAAAGTCGCCGTAAACAACTAGACAGAATGGAATTATTAACGAGACCATTAGGGGATTCTAAGTCAGCATCATTCCACTTCGATATTGAAAAGCAAAGTGGAAATGATGTTTTACAAGTAAAAGATGCAACCATCGGCTATGAGGAGGACCCTATAATTGAACACGTAACTATGCGCTTAACTCGCGGAGATAGTGTTGCCTTAGTTGGTCCAAACGGAATTGGGAAATCCACATTATTAAAATCTATTGTGAATAAGTTACCACTATTAAATGGTAATGTTTCTTTCGGATCAAATGTATCTGTTGGCTATTATGACCAAGAACAAGCAAATTTAACATCTTCTAAACGGGTTTTAAATGAACTATGGGATGAATATCCACTGCAACCTGAAAAAGAAATCCGTACTATACTCGGGAATTTTTTATTCACAGGAGATGATGTACTGAAACCAGTATCTTCCCTTAGTGGTGGACAAAAAGCTCGATTAGCTCTTGCGAAACTTATGATGCAAAAGTCAAATTTATTAATTCTGGATGAGCCTACGAACCACCTTGATTTAAATAGTAAAGAGATTTTAGAGAATGCTTTAATTGATTATCCAGGGACTCTTCTATTTGTCTCACATGACCGCTACTTTATTAACCGTGTAACAACGACTGTGGTTGAGTTATCAACAGAAGGCGCACAGGAATATTTAGGGGATTACGATTACTATGTGGAGAAGAAAAATGAAATGATTGAACGTGCAGCATTTGAACAACAAGAACAGCAAGAAAATCAGGCACCTGTTCAAAAAACTGTAGCTCAAGAAAAATTAAATTATCTCGAAGGAAAAGAGCGTAAACAATTAGAACGTCAACGCACTCGAAAAATTGAAGAGCTAGAACAAAATATCGTAAACTTAGAAGAAGAAATTGCTACGTTAGAAGATCAACTTTGCTTACCAGAAATATATGCAGATTATGAAAAAGCTAGTGAAATTACAACTAAAAAACAAACGCTACAAGAACAGCTTGAAACTTGTATGGCAGAGTGGGAAGAGCTGCATGTATAAGAGTATTTAAATAAGGAAGATGTCTCATCAGTCATGATTTTTGACTATGCGACATCTTTTTTCTTTAAGTACATAAATAATTTTTTGGATATATCAACGATTTTTCAAATACATCTATCGTAACCCTATATACATAAACGATTCGACACGAAATATCGATTTACCGACAAGGATTGACAATATCAGCACCCTCTATAATGGAGGGATATTAAAAAATGTTTTTCGGGGATATCTTCTTGCTTTTTATTTCCCGAAAAACAATACACTCAAAGGTCAGACTTCATCTAGTTTATCCACAAGTTTATACACATATCCACCTTTATAAAATAACTATTAAACCAACTTTTCCACATTACCCACAGCCAACGAAAAAGTTATCAACACTTTATATACACAATAAAACCCACATTATCAACAGATAACATGGGTTTTATCCACAAGCTGTGGTTAATTATGTGCATAACTATGCTTCAATATCTAATCCTGGATTCGCATTTAAGGCTAATGTTGCACGCTTGCCTTGTTCATACGCAATTGTCCCTGCCGCTGCAATCATTGCTGCATTATCTGTGCATAAAGATAGCGGTGGAATAATTAGTTCAATGTTTTCTTTTTTTGCAAATTCTTCTTCTAATCGGGCACGAAGTCCTTTATTAGCAGCTACTCCACCAGCAAGAAGTAATTGCTTTACATTATAAGCTGCTGCTGCACGAGCTGCTTTCGTTACAAGTACATCTATTACACTTTCTTGGAAACTTGCCGCTAAATCTTCTGGTTTAATTTCTATACCACGTTGTTTCGCGTTATGCACAGTGTTGATAACTGCTGATTTCAATCCACTAAAGCTAAAATCATATGAATCCGGTTCTAGCCATGCACGAGGCAAATCAATTGTTGGTTCTCCTTCATGTGCAAGGCGATCAATATGAGGACCACCTGGATATGGCATAGATAACGTACGAGCTACTTTATCATATGCTTCTCCAGCTGCATCATCTCGCGTTTCACCAATTACTTCAAATGAACCATGTTCTTTCATATAAACAAGTTCTGTATGCCCACCAGATACAACAAGTGATAATAGCGGGAATTGCACTTCTTTTACTAAACGGTTCGCATAAATATGACCAGCAATATGATGAACACCGACTAGCGGAATATCATGTGCAAAAGCTACTGCCTTCGCTGCATTTACCCCAATTAGAAGTGCTCCTACTAAACCAGGCCCTTCTGTTACAGCGATTGCATCAATATCATCAAATGTTATGTTTGCTTCTTTTAAAGCTTCTTCTAACACAACTGTAATTTCTTCTACATGATGACGGGATGCAATCTCTGGTACAACGCCGCCAAAACGTTTATGACTTTCAATTTGTGATGCAACGACATTCGCAATAATTTCCGTCCCATTTTTAACAACCGCTACCGCTGTTTCATCACAGCTCGTTTCAATCCCAAGTATAATCGTATTTTTTTCCATTATATATTCACCCACATTACAAGACCATCTTCCTGATTGTCTGCATAGTATCGTTTACGAATTCCACCATTTTGAAATCCATATTTTTTGTATAACTGCTTTGCTACTTCATTTGATACACGTACTTCAAGCGTCATTGTTTTTACCCCTAGTTCTTTCGCTTCTGAAATAACTGCTTTCAATAAGGCATCTCCTAACTTTTGACCTCGGTATTCTGGCAAAATAGCTATATTTGTTATATGTGATTCATCAATAATTATCCACAATCCACAATACCCGATTACACGACCATCTTTTTCTAACACAATATAATGTGCATGTTCATTCATCGTTAATTCACGGTGAAAAGCATCTGCAGTCCAAGGAGTTGAAAAAGATACTTCTTCAATAGCTACAATTTGAGCAATATCATCAAGTTCCATCTTTCTAAATATCATATCCATCTTCTGCAAGGCCCCTACTTGTTTTGACTTTCTAACCACTTTGTTTCAGCTTCAGCTAAACGAAGATAGCTCGGAACAAACGTATGCACATCATGTTCTTCTTTTTGTAATCCTAAAAATGCTAGCTCACTTGGTCTTGGATTATTTTTAGTAAAAGGAGCGAATACAGCTTGATCACCTAAATATTCTATAATTGTTTCTTTATGCAATTTAACATCATTACCGATAAATAAAACAGGCTGTCCTTTATCTTTTAACATTTGCAACCAGTCTACAATAAGAATAATTCGGTCTTCTTCTATTGAAGTTAACTGCTCTCCTTCGTATGTATATAATCCAGTATAGATTTGCCCACGCCTTCCATCAAATAAAGGACAAATTAATCCATTAAAGTTAGCACCGTTTGCAGCTACTACCTCTAAACTTGATACACCTACAATTGGTATTTGAAGTGACCAAGCTAATGTTTTTGCCGCTGTCACGCCTATGCGAACACCTGTATATGATCCAGGTCCAGCAGCTACAACGATTTTAGTTAATTCCTTCGGTTTTACACCACATTCTTTTAACAGTTGCTCTACAGCTGGCATAAGACGTACAGAATGGTTTTTCGTCAAATTTGTAATGATTTCCCCAATCACTTTTCCTTCCTCAATAAGGGATACACCCATTACGTAATTTGAAGTATCAATTGCTAGTACTTTCATCTTGTAATAGCTCCTCACATAATCTAATATAGCGATCTCCAATTGGCTCGAGTATAATTTTTCTTGTGTCATCTCCCGCATGGAATAAACTAATTTGTAACTTTTCATTCGGTAAATATGCTTCTATTAAATGAGCCCATTCCACTACCGTAATTCCTTCACCGTAGAAATACTCATCAAAGCCTAAGTCCTCTTCGCTTTCTGCTAAGCGATACACGTCCATATGATATAGCGGTAATCTTCCTTTATATTCTTTAATAATATTAAAGGTAGGACTATTTACAACTCTTTTCACTCCAAGACCTTTTGCTAGTCCCTTTGTAAAAGTCGTCTTACCAGCTCCAAGATCTCCTTCTAAAATAATTACATCTTGTGCCTCTACGAGTTCACCTAGTTTTTCTGATAATCTTTGTGTTTCCGCAGAAGATTTTGTTGTTACTTCATATTTGCTCACAGACTTCACCTACTTTACTCACAATGTTCTCTGCTCTTTATTATACAGGTTTTGAATATATAAAAAAGTCCTTAGGAGTTGTCCTAAGGATAGTTTGACTGTCTTTATTAGTTTTTTGTTAAAACAAATAAAAAAATACGAAACAACTTGTTTCGTTCTTTTCTTTATATAAAATGGCGGTCCCGACCGGGGTCGAACCGGCGATCTCCTGCGTGACAGGCAGGCATGTTAACCACTACACCACGGGACCATTTGGTTGCGGGGACAGGATTTGAACCTGCGACCTTCGGGTTATGAGCCCGACGAGCTACCGTACTGCTCCACCCCGCGATGATATAAATAGCTTGGCGACGTCCTACTCTCACAGGGACAAGGTCCCAACTACCATCGGCGCTAGAGAGCTTAACTTCCGTGTTCGGTATGGGAACGGGTGTGACCTCTCTGCCATCATCACCAAACTATGAAGGCATATTCCTTCAAAACTAGATAACATTGCTACATATTATATGGTTAAGTCCTCGATCTATTAGTATTCGTCAGCTCCACATGTCACCATGCTTCCACCTCGAACCTATCAACCTGATCATCTTTCAGGGATCTTACTAGCTTACGCTATGGGAAATCTCATCTTGAGGGGGGCTTCATGCTTAGATGCTTTCAGCACTTATCCCTTCCGCACATAGCTACCCAGCTATGCCCTTGGCAGAACAACTGGTACACCAGCGGTGCGTCCATCCCGGTCCTCTCGTACTAAGGACAGCTCCTCTCAAATTTCCTACGCCCACGACGGATAGGGACCGAACTGTCTCACGACGTTCTGAACCCAGCTCGCGTACCGCTTTAATGGGCGAACAGCCCAACCCTTGGGACCGACTACAGCCCCAGGATGCGATGAGCCGACATCGAGGTGCCAAACCTCCCCGTCGATGTGGACTCTTGGGGGAGATAAGCCTGTTATCCCCGGGGTAGCTTTTATCCGTTGAGCGATGGCCCTTCCATGCGGAACCACCGGATCACTAAGCCCGACTTTCGTCCCTGCTCGACTTGTAGGTCTCGCAGTCAAGCTCCCTTATGCCTTTGCACTCTACGAATGATTTCCAACCATTCTGAGGGAACCTTTGGGCGCCTCCGTTACACTTTAGGAGGCGACCGCCCCAGTCAAACTGCCCACCTGACACTGTCTCCCGGGTCGATAAGACCCGTAGGTTAGAATTTCAATACAGTCAGGGCGGTATCCCACCAGCGCCTCCACCGAAGCTAGCGCTCCGGTTTCAATGGCTCCCGCCTATCCTGTACAAACTGTACCAAAATTCAATATCAGGCTACAGTAAAGCTCCACGGGGTCTTTCCGTCCTGTCGCGGGTAACCTGCATCTTCACAGGTACTATAATTTCACCGAGTCTCTGGTTGAGACAGTGCCCAAATCGTTACACCTTTCGTGCGGGTCGGAACTTACCCGACAAGGAATTTCGCTACCTTAGGACCGTTATAGTTACGGCCGCCGTTTACTGGGGCTTCAGTTCAGAGCTTCGCTTACGCTAACCCCTCTCCTTAACCTTCCAGCACCGGGCAGGTGTCACCCCCTATACTTCGCCTTACGGCTTCGCAGAGAGCTGTGTTTTTGCTAAACAGTCGCTTGGGCCTATTCACTGCGGCTTTCCGTTAAGAAAGCACCCCTTCTCCCGAAGTTACGGGGTCATTTTGCCGAGTTCCTTAACCAGAGTTCTCTCGCACACCTTAGGATTCTCTCCTCGCCTACCTGTGTCGGTTTGCGGTACAGGCACCTTTTATCTCGCTAGAAGCTTTTCTTGGCAGCGGGGAATCAAAGACTTCGCTCCATAAGGAGCTTCCCCATCACAGCTCAGCCTTTACGATAAG
>NC_011772.1:32500-82500 GCF_000021305.1 Bacillus cereus G9842 | reverse complement strand
CCAGTGTGGCCGATCACCCTCTCAGGTCGGCTACGCATCGTTGCCTTGGTGAGCCGTTACCTCACCAACTAGCTAATGCGACGCGGGTCCATCCATAAGTGACAGCCGAAGCCGCCTTTCAATTTCGAACCATGCAGTTCAAAATGTTATCCGGTATTAGCCCCGGTTTCCCGGAGTTATCCCAGTCTTATGGGCAGGTTACCCACGTGTTACTCACCCGTCCGCCGCTAACTTCTTGAGAGCAAGCTCTCAATCCATTCGCTCGACTTGCATGTATTAGGCACGCCGCCAGCGTTCATCCTGAGCCAGGATCAAACTCTCCAATAAAGTTAGTTTGTCTAGCATCTAAAAATAAAAATTGACGTTTCACGTTGTTTGTTTCGTTCAGTTTTCAAAGAACTACTTGGTCGCTCAGAAGCGACTTTATCAATATAACATTTCGTTACATTCTCGTCAACAACTTTTTTCAATAAGTTGTTTTTCGTTTGTTTTGCTTGTTACCTTTCGTGGCAACGAATATAAATATACCAGTTTGATTATTAAAATGCAATAGTTTTTCTAATAAAATTTTTAACTTAGTAAAAAAGTATAAAAACAGCACATTTCTTCTATATAAGTATAATTTCTCGCACCATCAAGATCTATTATACCCACGCAACTCATACTCAAATAAAAAAAGCTTTGGAGAAATCTCCAAAGCTTAGTCTTGTTTATGGCGCATAGCAGGGAATAATAATACATCACGAATAGATGGTGCATTTGTTAATAACATAACTAGACGATCAATACCAATTCCTAATCCACCCGTAGGAGGCATACCGTACTCAAGAGCTTCAATATAATCGTCATCCATCATATGTGCTTCGTCATTACCTTGTTCACGCTCTTTTAATTGCGCTTCAAAACGTTCTTTTTGATCGATCGGATCATTTAACTCAGTAAATGCATTTGCATGTTCACGTGCAACGATAAATAATTCGAAACGATCTGTGAATCGTGGATCTTCATCATTCTTTTTCGCAAGTGGCGAAATTTCTACCGGATGACCGTAAATAAATGTTGGTTGGATTAATTTATCTTCTACTTTTTGCTCGAAGAACTCATTAATAATATGACCAACTTCCATTGTATCCTTAATTTCTACATTATGTTCTTTCGCAAGCTCACGCGCTTCTTCTACACTCATCGGATTCCAGAAATCCGCTCCAGAGTGTTGCTTAATTGCATCTACCATATGAAGACGTGTCCATTCTGGTTCTAGATTAATTTCATAATCACCATATTGGATTGTTGTTGTACCCAATACTTTTTTCGCAATATGAGCAACCATATTTTCTGTTAGTTTCATAATATCATTATAATCAGCGTACGCTTCATATAATTCAATCATCGTAAACTCAGGGTTATGACGAGTTGATACACCCTCATTACGGAATACACGGCCAATCTCATAAACTTTTTCTAATCCGCCCACAATAAGACGTTTTAAATGAAGTTCAATTGCGATGCGCATATATAATTCCATATCTAACGCATTATGATGCGTAGTGAAAGGACGAGCAGATGCTCCACCTGCAATCGCGTGCATCATAGGCGTTTCTACTTCAAGATAACCGTTGTCATCTAAATATCTTCTCATTTCACGAATAATTTTACTGCGAGTAACAAATGTTTCACGACTTTCCATACTTGTAATTAAGTCTAAGTAACGTTGACGGTATCGTTGTTCAACATCTTTTAATCCATGATATTTATCCGGTAACGGACGGAGAGATTTCGTTAAAAGCGTAAATCCCGTTGCTTTTACTGAAAGTTCTCCAACGTTTGTTTTGAACACTTTACCTTCAATACCTACTAAGTCACCTAAATCTGCTGTCGTAAATAACTCGTACTCTTCATCTCCAACAGTATCTTTACGAACGTAAATTTGAACTTGTCCGTGTAAATCTTGAATGTGCGCGAATCCAGCTTTTCCTTTACCGCGTTTTGTCATAATACGACCAGCGATAGAAACAGTGATTTCTTTCTCTTCTAATTCTTCTTTAGAGAATTCTCCATATAAACTTACTAAGTCGGTCGTTGAATTTGTGCGTTCAAATCGTTTACCGAACGGATCGATTCCTTGCTCACGTAAATTATGTAGCTTTTCACGACGAACAAGCAATTGGTCGTTTAATTCTTCGTGGTTCATGTTATCCATGATATTGATATCACTCCAGCTCTATTAATTTTTACAATATATACAGTATAGCATTTTCTACTCAACTAGAAAAACTGCCAGCAACTAACTGGCAGTTCTTCTTTCTTTCACGTAATTATAGGAAGTGTATAGAAGAATGTCAATCTCCTATGTTCCTTATTAACCAACGTAAATTGTTTGTTGTTTCGCTTCTACTTCTTCTACAAATGCACCTAACACATTCGCAAGGTCTTCACGTGTGTTACAAGCATTAATACCATTACGTACACTCGCATTACCACGAACACCTTTTAAATACCAAGCTGCATGTTTTCTCATCTCTCTTACAGCGACACTTTCGTTCTTTAAGTCGATAAGACGATCTAGATGCAACATACATACATCAATTTTCTCGCGCACTGTTGGTTCCGGCATTAATTCACCTGTCTCTAAATACTTTACTGTACGATAAATCATCCATGGATCCCCAAGAGCCGCACGGCCAATCATAACACCATCTACACCAATCTCATCAAGCATTCGCTTCGCATCTTGCGGTGTTTCGACATCACCATTTCCGATAACCGGGATATTCACAGATTGCTTTACTTGTTTAATGATATCCCAATCCGCTTTACCTTCATACATTTGCACTCGCGTACGTCCGTGAACCGCCACAGCTTGTCCACCAGCACGCTCAATAGCTCTAGCATTTTCTATTGCGAAAATATGTTCTTCATCCCAACCGATACGCATTTTAACTGTAACCGGCTTTTCAACAGCATCTACAACCGCTGCTACCATTTCATATATTTTATTGGGATCTAAAAGCCACCTTGCCCCCGCATCACATTTTACGATTTTCGGTACTGGGCAACCCATATTGATATCAATAATATCTGCTGTCGTATATTTATCTACGTATTTCGCAGCATCTACAAGAGTTTCTTTCTCTCCACCAAAAATTTGTAAACTTAATGGTTTTTCTCTCTCATCGATATATAACATATCTAATGTTCTTTTGTTATTCAGTAATATTGCCTTATCACTTACCATTTCAGCACAAACTAGACCTGCACCAAATTCTTTCACTGTTAAACGGAATGCAGAATTACACACTCCCGCCATCGGTGCTAATACAACCGGATTTTTCATCTCAATATTTGCAATCTTTAACAATCAACCTACTCCTTCCTGCACAGTCACTTTGGCATTAATTCATCTATCGAAACATTTAATGCCTTAGCAACTTCTACTACAAAATCTTGAGAAGGTGATCGATTCCCTCTCTCAACTTCACCTAAAACAGATACAGATACCCCTAATTCTTTAGCAAAACCTTCTTGCGTGTAGCCTTTTAGCTTTCGAAAAGCACGAATGCGTCTTCCCCATTTTTCTGCTTCCATACCGTTACTCCCTCTCGCCTTTTCATTTCTTCTACTTGTGAACGTGAAATGTTTTGTTTTATGTCTTGATTAATCTCTAACAACGGAACGATAACAAAAGCTCTTTCAAACATCCGCGGATGCGGAACAATAAGATTCTCTGCTTCAATATTCTCTTGATTATAAAGTAAAATGTCAAGGTCGATAGTCCTCGGCCCCCACCTAATTTCCCTTTTTCTTCCTAGGTCATTTTCTACTTTTTGTGTTACTTTCAATAATTCTTGTGGTGATAAATTGGTAGAAATTTTTATAACTAAATTTAAAAAGCAACTTTGGTCAGTATAGCCAACTGGCTCAGTTTCATATATAGATGAAATATCATCAACCTGAATATAAGGATTTTTATTTAAGAACTGAATCGCTTCGGTTAGATACGTATAACGCTCTCCAATATTTGACCCTAATGCAATGTATGCTATATTATTCATGGACGTTCTCTCGTAATTTCTACTGCTACAGCACGATAATGACCTGGTATCGGTGGATCCGGCTTAATTACCTTAATTGTACATCGTGAAATACTTTCATATTGTTTTAATATATCTGCAGCAATATTTTCAGCGATACTCTCCACAAGCTTATACTTTCTATCTTCAACAACTTTTCTACATAATTCGAAAAGCTCTCCATAATTGACCGAATGCTCTAATTCATCACTTTCCCCTGCACGCTTTAAATCCAACTCCACCGTTAAGTCAACTTTAAATCTCTGACCTAATTTATTTTCCTCCGGGAACACACCATGATAACCGTAAAACTCCATATCATGGATATAAATTTTATCCAATTACTTTACCCCCTTACCAATCATTGCATCCATCATTTTAGCCATACGCGCCATTTCTTTCACATCATGGACACGAACAAACTCACAACCCTTTTCAATACCAAGACAAACAGTAGCTCCCGTTCCCTCAAGGCGTTCCTCTACTGGCAAATCTAATACGTGCCCAATAAAGGACTTTCTCGATGTACCTAAGAGAACCGGATAACCTAGCACATTTAACTGTTCTAAATTACGCATCACCTCTAAGTTTTGCTTAGGTGTTTTAGCAAAACCGATACCTGGATCTAAAATAATATTCTCATCTCGCACACCAGCATTTTTAGCAATTTTGATACTATCATACAAATCAGCAATCATATCCGCCATTAAATTACGATAATTCATATTATCGCGGTTATGCATTAAAATGATAGGTACATCATAATGAGCTGCGACTTCAGCAATTATTGGCTCCGCCTTCGCTCCCCAAATATCATTAATAATATGAGCACCAGCCTCAATTGCTTGCTTTGCAACTTCAGCTTTATATGTATCGATAGATATAGGCAATTTCACTTCTTTTGAAACCGCTTGAATCATCGGGACAACTCGCTTTATTTCTTCTTCTACTGATACTTTAGCAAAACCCGGGCGAGTAGATTCGCCACCAATATCAATAATATGAGCACCTTCACCTTGCATTTCTTTTGCATGACGTACCGCAGCATCTACCTCGTTGTAACTCCCACCATCAGAAAACGAATCTGGTGTTACATTTAAAATCCCCATAATTAATGTCTTTTCATTTAAATTCAATGTATATTCGCCGCAGCGTAAATCATAATCCCACTTCAAACTACACATCTCCTCTTCGTAATTCATTTCTGCTCCATAATTTCTCTCTCTGCATTCCATAAAGGTACATTAAACTTTTTGTAACTACTCCTACTTTACCCGGGAAATCCTGCGCTTCTATACGATAAAGCGGAACAATTTCTTGAATTGAGTTTGTTACAAAGACTTCATCTGCTGAAAGTAATTCATCTTTTGTAAAGAAACCTTCCTTTACTTCTATATTCAATTCTTCAGCACTTTTTATAATAAACGCACGAGTGATACCATTTAAAATCCCTGTTTTTAACGAAGGTGTATATAAAACATCACCTTTCACAAAAAAGAGATTCGAAACAATCCCCTCTGCAACATAACCTGCTTCAGTAAGGAAAATACCTTCCTTGCTCACTACATTTCCAATTTCACGCTTCCCTAAAATATTATTTAGATAATGATGAGACTTCAGACGAAATGCTCCTTCTGGTGTATTTCGCACTTGTTTTAAAATAACCCCTTCTTTTTCTACTACATCTCCTGGAGCTGTTAAAGGTTTTATAAAAACAATAACCGAAGGGTCTTCATACATTTCCGTTTGTAATCCTATTTCATCTACACCTGCTGATACATTAAAACGTACATACGCATGTTCCAATTCATTCTTAGCGAGTAGATTTTTCAAAATAAGCATCACGTCATCTTTTGTCATTGTCCATTTAATTTGCAATGCATCTAGCGCACCTATTAAACGGTTATAATGATCATCTAACAAAAAAGGATGACCATTATAAATACGAAATGTCTCAAAAACTCCCAGCCCATATAAATAACCATGGTCATAAGGGGAGATTTTCGCTTCATTCGCTTCTACATACTCACCATTTACGTAAATTAACATGATGTCACACTTGGACTATATTTACGAATGAAGTTCTGTAGTAACTCTTTCCCATGAGAAGTCATAATAGATTCTGGGTGGAATTGCACACCCTCTATCGGCAGTGTCTTATGACGAATCGCCATAATTTCCCCTTCCTCTGTCCAAGATGTTACCTCTAAACAATCTGGCAATGACTCTTTCTTAACAATCAGGGAATGATAACGCGTTGCAGTAAATGGATTAGGAATATCTAAGAAAATCGTTTTCCCATCATGATGCATAAGTGACGTTTTTCCATGCATTAATCGCTCTGCACGAACAACTTCTCCACCAAATACTTGTGCAATCGATTGATGCCCAAGACAAACTCCAAAAATCGGAATCTTCCCAGCAAAGTATTTAATAACTTCCATACTAATCCCCGCTTCATTAGGACTACATGGACCTGGCGAAATCATTAAGAAATCTGGTTTCATATTCTCAATATCTGCAATACTCACTTCATCATTACGCTTAACAACAAGCTCTTGTCCAAGTTCTCCAAGAAACTGTACTAAATTAAATGTAAAAGAATCATAATTATCAATCATTAATATCATTTCTCTCACCTAACCGTTTCTTCGCTACTTTCTTTTGCACGCCATAAAGCAATTGCCTTTTTTAACGACTCTTTATATTCATTTTTCGGATTTGAATCAATTACAATTCCCGCTCCAGCTTGCACATGTGCTTGCCCATCTTTCGCAAGAAGCGTTCTAATGACAATATTTAATTCCGTATCTCCAGAATAACCAATCCAACCAATTGAACCTGTATAAATCCCTCGACGAACAGGCTCTAATTCTTCTATAATCTCCATCGTACGTATTTTCGGTGCACCAGTAATTGTTCCACCAGGAAATACAGCTTTCACTAAATCGAAAGCATCCTTATCTTCTTCCACCTCACCACGCACATTGGAAACGATATGCATAACATGTGAGTACTTTTCAATTACCATAAATTCATCGACTTCTACAGTACCATATTTACAAACACGTCCTAAATCATTTCGCTCTAAATCTACAAGCATCACATGCTCTGCTCGTTCCTTTTCGTTCTCAATTAATTCCCTTGCTAAGTCTTGATCCTCTTGTTCATTTGCACCTCGGGATCTTGTACCTGCAATTGGTCGTGTACTTACTTCTTGCCCTTGTTTTTTAATCAGCAATTCAGGCGAAGCACTAACAATTTGAAAATCCCCAAGCTCTAAGTAACCCATATATGGAGATGGATTAATTTTACGAAGACTTGTATAAATTTCTAGTGGATGCGTTTGTAAAGTTCTTTCCTGTCTTGTCGACAAGTTTACTTGAAACACATCACCATTTCCAATATACTCTTGAATACATTCAACAGCCTTCATAAAGCCTGCTTCTGTAAAGGCAACCGCTTCATTTTTCTTTTTAGGACGTTCAAACGGCATAGTCACTTCAGGCACTTCTGCCGTCCAAAGATCCTTCCATTCATTTAAACGTTCTTCCGCTTCTGCATGCTTATCTACATAATGTGTAATAATCCACAATACCTTTTCTTTTTGATCATAGACAAACACATCATCAAATAATAAAAAGTATATATCGGGTATATTCAGATCATCCTCTGCAAGAGAAGGGAGTTTTTCAATATAACGGATACAATCATAACTAAAGTAGCCCATTGCACCACCTTGAAAAGGTGGGTACTCTGGATTGTAGTCTGTTTTCCATTTCTCCATATATTCTTGCATTAAATCTAATGGATTCCCTTTTTTTATTGTTTCCTTACCACTTTCACTTATATGTAACTTTACACCCTTTCCTTGGATTACCGCTACCGGGTTTAAACCCACTATGTTATAACGACCGCCACGTCCACTTTCCAGCAAAATATGTTGCGGCTTATCCTGAGAAAGAAATTTATATTGCTTAAAGAAATCTAACTGATATGGAATAGAAAGCGCTAAAGATTTTCTTCGTTGCATATCAACACCCCGTCTTCTTTTATCCCACCCTCTTAGATGAACCACCTCAAACTACATAAGTTATTTATATAGAGATTGATTATACTCGAAGGCTAGTGAAAATAATTTAATTATACTACCTCTTATTTTACATGAAGTTTTCTAGTCATTCACTCTTTTCCTATTTCCAATCCAAAAAGAAAAAGCATCCTTTTTCAAGGATGCTTTTTCAATCGCATTTAATTATGATTCAAATTGATAAAGTGGTGTACTTAAATAACGTTCACCGTTACTTGGAATAATAACGAGTACCTTTTTCCCTTTACCTAACTTTTTCGCAACTTCTGTTGCTGCATAAATAACTGCTCCTGAAGAGATACCAACTAAAATACCTTCTTCTTTAGCCACTCTTCTCGCATATTCAAATGCTTGCTCTGTTTTCACTTGAATAATTTCATCATATACTTCTACATCCAATGTCTCTGGGACAAATCCCGCCCCAATTCCTTGGATTTTATGTGGACCTGGTTTCCCACCAGATAACACTGGTGAATCCGCAGGTTCTACTGCATAAATTTTAATACCTTCATATGCTTCCTTCAGCACTTCACCAGCACCAGTAATTGTTCCACCTGTACCAATACCTGCAATAAACGCATCTAATTGATCACCCATTTGTTCAACAATTTCTGGACCTGTTGTTAAACGGTGAATTTGTGGATTCGATTGATTTTGGAACTGTTGCGGTATAAAGTAACCATGCTCTTTTGCTAATTCAGTTGCTTTACGAATTGCTCCACCCATCCCTTCAGGACCTGGAGTCAATACTAATTCAGCACCGTAAGCACGTAATAAATTACGACGCTCAATACTCATTGTTTCTGGCATTACTAAAATTGCATTATATCCTTTAGCAGCCGCTACCATCGCTAAACCAATACCTGTGTTACCACTTGTTGGTTCAATGATTGTATCGCCCTCTTTTAACAATCCCTTTTTTTCAGCATCTTCAATCATAGCTAGTGCAATACGATCTTTAACGCTACTCCCCGGATTCATAAATTCTAGTTTTAAGTATATATCTGCGCTGTCTGATTCTACGATGCGGTTCAACTTAACGATCGGCGTTTTCCCGATTAATTCTGAAACTGATTGTGCCACTCGCATTCCTGTCACTCCTAACACCGAGTATTTTTATTGGTTTTATCTATATTTAGATTTTGTCAGAAAATTCCCTGTTTGTCAATCTATTCGGAGGGTTAATCCCCTTATTACAAATTCTCAATTAAATTTGTAATATCTTCTTTAGAGAACTTGTAACGTTCATTACAGAAATGGCAATGAACTTCTGTCTCTTCTTCTTCTTCACGAATTTGCTCTAACTCTGTTTTACCTAAACTAATTAACACACTCTCAATACGCTCACGTGAACACGTACAATTAAATTGAACATCCATTGTTTCTAATACTTTTACTTTATCTTCTCCAAGGACTGCATATAGTAGCTCTTCTGGAGAAAGGCCTCGTTCAATCAATGTTGATACAGGCGGGATTTTTTGCAAACGATCTTCAATGAATGAAATTGTTTCTTCCTGTGCGCCCGGCATAATTTGAAGGATAAATCCACCCGCCGCTAATACGCTGTCATCTCCATTTACAAGGACACCGACACCAACAGAAGAAGGCGTCTGCTCAGAAACTGCGAAATAATACGTGAAATCTTCCCCTAGTTCTCCCGAAACGATTGGGGATTGACCGATAAACGGCTCACGCATACCAATATCTTTAATTACTGTTACAAAACCTTCTGTACCTACCGCTTGATATACACGTAATTTCCCTTGTTCCGTTCCTTCAAAATCAACATGTGGATTCGTTACGTAGCCACGTACATCTCCATTTGCATGAGCATCCACTAAGATAGGGCCAATCGGACCATTACCTTCTACCTTAATCGTTAACTTTTGATCACCTTTTAACATCGCACCCATCATTGTACCTGCAGTTAAAGAACGACCAAGTGCCGCCGAAGCTGTCCTCCATGTATCATGACGTCTTTGTGCCTCACTTACTGTATTTGTTGTACGTACACTATACGCACGTACTTCTCCATCAAACGCTAACGCTTTTACTAAATAATCTTTCATACTTATTTATTCACCTTTCTCCTGCTGTAAATTTGCATTACGCTCATATAACATATACAAGCCTTTTAACGTTAAAAATGGATCTACAATATCAATTACATTCGATTCCTCTGAAATTAATTTCGCCAATCCACCTGTTGCAATAACTTTCGGTTCTTGTTTAGCTTCCTCTTTCATACGCTTAACAATACCTTCCACTTGTCCTACATAACCATAAAGAATACCTGATTGCATCGCACTTACTGTATTCTTCCCAACAACACTGCTCGGTTTTGTAATTTCAATACGAGGAAGTTTTGCCGCCCTACTATATAAAGCCTCTGCTGAAATCATAATTCCTGGCGTAATAACTCCACCCATATAATGCTTTTCTTCATTAATATAACAATATGTAGTAGCCGTACCAAAATCAACAATAATAAGTGGACTTCCATACAATTGGATTCCTGCTACTGCATTTACAATTCGATCTGCGCCTACTTCACGTGGATTTTCATATTTAATATTTAGCCCCGTTTTTATTCCAGGTCCTACTACAAGCGGTTTAATTTTAAAATACTTTTCACACATACGTTCTAAAGCGAACATAATTGGTGGTACGACTGAAGACACAATAATACCTTTCACATCTTCAAACGAGAGACCCTCATGATCAAGTAACTGTTTTACAAGCATTCCATATTCATCTTCTGTCTTATGACGATCTGTTTCCATGCGCCAATGCTGACGAAGTTCCCCCTCTTCAAACACGCCTAGTACAGCATTTGTGTTCCCTACATCCAATACAAAAATCATATTCTCACCACTTATCTTATTTAATCTATATTTGTGTAGTATGTATAAAACTTATAAAAACATCATATCACACATACTTATATAATCAGCTTTCCTATCCTCATCATTTTACAAAAAGATTGCTCTCTATTTCAATTTTTAATACTAGTTTTACTTAAATTACTTTATCCACTAAGCCCTCAATAGTAATTAGCAAAAATCTTAACAAATAAAAAAGGAGTGACGATAGTCACTCCTTCATTTCTTACTTATCTTCTTTATCTTCATCGTCTTTCTTCATATTGATGTTTACTTTCACATCATCTGAAGATGTTGGACGCTCAGGTAATCTGCCATAATCATATAAATGATTAATTTGCTCTGCATCTAATGTTTCTACTTCAAGTAACGTTTTTGCGATAATATCAAGCTTATCTCGTTTTTCAGTAAGAATTTGTTTCGCACGAGCATAACAGTCTTTAATAATCGTTTGCATTTCCACATCAATTTCATGCGCAATTGCATCACTGTAGTTTTGTTCTGAATGGAAGTCTCTTCCTAAGAATACCTGACCACCTTGTGAGCTACCAAATTGCATCGGTCCAAGCTTATCACTCATACCGAATTCCGTAACCATACGTCTTGCAATACCAGTCGCACGTTGGAAGTCGTTGTGAGCACCTGTACTTGCTTCACCAAATACAATCTCCTCAGCTACTCGACCACCAAGTAAACCAGTGATTTTATCAAGTAACTCTGGCTTTGTCATGAAGTAACGATCTTCCTTCGGAAGCATTACCGCATATCCACCAGCTTGACCACGAGGGACAATTGTTACTTTATGAACGACATCAGCCTCATCAAGAACAACACCAATTACAGTGTGGCCTGCTTCATGGAAAGCAACGATATTACGTTCTTTTTCAGAGATAACACGACTTTTCTTAGCTGGACCTGCAATAACACGATCCGTTGCTTCATCGATATCACTCATATCAATTTTCTTCTTATCTCGACGTGCAGCTACTAAAGCAGCTTCGTTTAATAAGTTTTCAAGATCCGCACCAGAGAATCCTGGTGTACGAGTCGCAATTGCTCTTAAATTAATATGCTCATCAAGCGGTTTATTACGCGCATGTACTTTCAGTACAGCTTCACGGCCATTTACATCTGGACGATCTACTGTAATTTGACGGTCAAAACGACCTGGACGTAATAACGCTGGGTCAAGAATGTCTGGACGGTTTGTCGCAGCAATGATAATAATACCTTCGTTTGCACCGAATCCATCCATTTCAACAAGTAACTGATTCAATGTTTGCTCACGCTCATCATGACCACCACCAAGACCTGCGCCACGTTGACGACCTACTGCATCAATTTCATCAATGAAAATGATACAAGGAGCATTTTTCTTTGCATTTTCAAATAAATCACGTACACGTGATGCACCGACACCGACAAACATCTCTACAAAGTCAGAACCACTGATAGAGAAGAATGGAACGCCAGCCTCACCTGCAACAGCACGTGCTAATAAAGTTTTACCTGTACCTGGAGGTCCAACTAATAGGACACCCTTTGGAATACGGGCACCAACTTCAGAAAACTTACGAGGGTCTTTTAAGAATTCAACTACCTCAACAAGTTCTTGTTTCTCTTCATCCGCCCCAGCAACATCTCTGAAACGAACTTTTTTCTTTTCATCATTATATAACTTCGCCTTACTTTTCCCGAAGTTCATAACACGGCTACCGCCGCCTTGAGCTTGGTTTAATAAGAAGAAGAATAAAATGAAGATGATGACAAACGGAATGATTGAAGTAAAGAATGTTACCCAAGCACTTGTTTCTTCTGCTGGTTGATACTTAACTTCGGCACCTTTCGCTTTATCATTGATTTTCTTTTGTAATTCCTCAGTATTTGGTGCATAAGTAACAAATTGTTCTCCTTGGCTAGAGTTATTGAATTGTCCTTTTACCTCAAATACACCATTTTTCGGTTGAAGTTGCACATTACGCACTTCACCGCTTTCTAGTTTAGTAATGAATTTGTCGTAGCTAACTGATGTCGTTTTTTGTGTCGAACCATTAAAATAGCTCACGATTCCAATTACTACTAAGAATATCAGTAAATAAAAGATGGTATTACGGAAGATACGATTCATTCCTAACCTCCTCTCACGGCATAAACACTATAGTAAATCGTAACATAGAAAAACTTTCCTATACAATTGTAAAGCCTGTATTTAATTAATTTGAGTAAACGCTTGGTTTTAATACGCCTACATAAGGAAGATTACGGTACTGCTCTTTATAATCTAATCCATATCCTACTACAAATTCATGTGGAACAGTAAATCCAACATAATCCGCTTTCAGATCAACCTTACGGCCTGTTGGCTTATCTAATAATGTAACAATTTTTACAGACTTCGCTTTACGATATTTGAATAAGTCTACTAAGTAGCTTAGTGTAAGACCACTATCAATAATATCTTCGACGATTAAAATATCACGACCTTCTACAGAAGTATCAAGATCTTTTAAAATTTTCACTTCGCCTGTTGAAACTGTAGAGTGACCATAACTAGATACAGCCATAAAATCCATTTCAAGATATGTATCTGTTCTCTTTAATAAATCTGCCATAAATGGCATTGCGCCTTTTAATACACCAATTGCAAGGGGTACTGTGTTTTTATAATCCTCTGCAATAACTGCACCTAGTTCGCGCACCTTTTCTTGTATTTGTTCTTCAGAAATTAATACTTTTTCGATATCTTGATTCATCATTTCATTATCCTCCCGGAAGACTCCTTGCTTTTGTAGTGAATAATCATATATTTACCCTTCTTTGCCATCTCTTTCGAAATTGCAAATGCAGATCGCTTCAACAAGGGTACCCAAATAATGTTCCCACTTGCATCACAAACGACCGGCCATTCTTCCCTTTTTTCTTTTGGTACTTTCGCTTCGATAAAAATAGCTTTTATCTTTTTCGTGCCATCCATACCTTGTATTGACATGCGATCTCCATTTTCCCTAGAACGAATACGAAGTGGATATGATATATCATTATACTTAGCAACAAATACTGTTTCATTCATGTTACTTGGTATATCTTCGCTCACCTCTGTTACAAATTCATCCCCGTTCAATAGCGTAATGATCCCGGGTACTGATAAATCTTGCAAAAAAGGAGAGACAATTTCTTGTTTAAATCTAAAGCTACACTCCTCGTATGTACGAACAATTTTCAAATCACCTGGAAAATCAAGTGAACCTGAAGGTTGTGTCCGCTTAAAAAACTCAATCACCTTGTCAATATGTATAGAAGAAAGAGAAGATGGAATCTTATATTCATAAAGATAGTTTAATATTAGTTGAATCCCTCTTCTTTGTAAAGGCATAGACATGGATTCAAAGGCAGGAATTGATAAGCTAATTTGTTTATCACTTTTTTTTGTAATTACTTTATTCATTTTCTCAAAAGCTAATTCCTGCAAATAAGCCTCATCCTCTTGCATCTGCACGCTAAATTTTTGGAATTTCTCATGCATTTGTGGATTTTCTTCTTTTAAGTGAGGAAGGACATATTTACGTAATCGATTCCTTGTATATACTTCCTTTTTATTACTCGGATCTATACGTGGAATTAAATTTAGCTTATTACAGTAATCAACAATTTCTTCCTTCGTTACCCCAAGTAACGGCCTAATTAAATATCCATTATGAAAAGGACGCTTCACTGCAATTCCTGCATATCCTTTCGGAGTACTCCCTCTTACAAGACGCATTAAAATCGTCTCTACTTGATCATCTCCATGATGTCCAAGAGCAACATATCTTGCATCATATTTCTTCATTATTCTTTCCAAAAATGCATATCTGCATTCCCTAGCAGCAACCTGTGCATTCATCCCGTATTGCTGTTGATATTGTGATACATTAATTCTTATCGTTTCACAAATAATTCCCAGTTCTTCACAAAGGTCCTGCACAAACTGTAAATCCTCATGAGATTCATCACCTCTAAACATATGATCCACATGAGCTACTACAATTTCCAACTGTTTTTCCGCTCTTTTTTCTAATAAATAATATAAAAGGGCTAACGAGTCAGGACCACCAGAAACTCCCACAACAATTGTTGAATCATTCTTTAATACATCATGCTGCTTTACAAAGTCATCTACTTTTTCAACAAATGTATCTTTCAACTTCGCAATCACCTTTCATTAAACAAGAACAGCAACATTAGTCGCCTTGTCTATAATGGTACAACTTTTACAAACATTGTGCAAAAAAAAGATATACAAAAATTACATTTTTATCTTACATCCTCCGTCTGTATTCACAAAATCAATAGCATTACCTTTTCCCACAAAAAAACCTAGGTATTCGCCTAGGTTTTTAAAATCAAATTTTAGATAAACATTCCACTTACATTTTACTGCGCCTGCATGCCTACAATCGGAATCGTAGCCCACTTCGGCATATTTTTCTTCACTTTTGCCACTACAATAGTCATATCATCATTTATATAACCATCACAAGAGCGAATCACTTCTTCCATAATGATATCAGCAATTTCTTGCGGGTCTTCGGTTTGCAATTCTTTAATTTTTCGTTTCATCCACAATTCATGATTCTCTACATGCTGCGCTCCCTCAAAAATCCCATCGCTCATCATAATAAGGATATCGCCCGTTTTTAATTGTTCACCCACCACATCAACTTCAACATCTTCGATGATTCCCATCGGCAAATTACTTGCTTCAATTTTCAAAATATTATTCGCGCGTTTAACAAAACTCGGCGTTGATCCGATCTTTAAAAACCTTGCACTCGCATCTCGCAAATCTACCATAGCTAAGTCTAATGTCGTAAACATCTCTTCCGTCGTTCTCAAAGAAAGAATTGAATTAATAGACTTAATCGCTATTTCTTCGTCAATACCGGATTGGAGTATTTTTTGTAATAATTTCACCGTTTCCTTACTTTCCATATGAGCTCTTTGCCCATTCCCCATACCATCACTAATCGCAAGTGCATATTTGCCAACACTTAAATCCATCATCGCATAAGAGTCACCCGAAACAAATCCACCGCCCTTTGCGGCTGTGGCCAATCCCGTATCAAGAGAATACGTCTTCGCCGAACCGAATGATATTAAACTGTGGCCATTCGGATAAGAAGACTTTTCTTCATGTTTAACGACAATATTTTCTTTAAGGATATCCGAAAGCATCGGTGCAACTAACTTTTCACATTCACCATGTTCATTAGATGCAACGGGAATCAACATTTCAATATCAATACTTCCTCTATCTAAACAATAAATATCAACATGCTCTACTTCGACACCAAAATCACGGAACGCTTGCATAATCTGTTCTTCCTGCACCTGATGATTTTCACGCTCTCGTTGTATCTCCTTAGCAAAATCCTCCATAACCTTTGATACACCTAATAGTTGCTCCGCAACTATTCTACGATTTTCCTTCATTTGTTTTCGTAATTTTTGTCCCTCATAGAAATGATCTAATTCACCCGCTACTAAATCCGTCACTTTTTTCCCTCTCACACAATGCTTGTCCCACTCACGAACTAATTTACGATTATGTTGCAGGGTTCCTTCTTCCGTTTCACTCATTATTTGTTTCATATAATCGTACGTTTTATCGAAATTCACTACCCAGCATTGATCCTTTTTAAAGCATGTTTGACATGTTTTCGCAGTAATTGTACTCAAAAACAAATCTGCTTCTGTCTCTTTATCTTCTTCCTCTACATACCCATATACAGAAAAGCTATTAGATAAAGCAGCAAATACATTTGCAAATTGGTTGATTTTGTTCGCTGTAACATCGCGCATCCTTCTTAAATATTGTTGTTGATCTTGCGAATGCTCTTGTGTACCTGGCATAAATTTAGCAATACGATCTAAAACAAGCTTTGGCGTTAATAAGAAGATAGCAATCGCTACGCCTGACTCAATTAAAGTCGTTACAATATTTGTCTGTTTGTCTACATATAATGTAATTAAGCTTGTCCCAATTAATAAACCTAAACTAACACCTAAACGCTTCCCTTCTTTTAACAACCCACCAAGCAATCCAGAAAAAGCAAGAAGGCTAAGCTGGGACAAGCTAGATACATTTGCTAAACTTAATATCAAACCTGTTACGACCCCCACTGTAGATCCTGTAGCAGCACCCGCAATAAATGCAAATACTAGTACTAAATACCGTGTAAAAATATGTTGAATAGAAGCATCATATACAAACCAATCTGTTGTACCCGTTAAAACAGATGCTAGTAATATAATCAAACAAACAATTTCTTCCGTCTCTAACGCCTGTTGTTTTCCTTTCCTTTCTACTAAAAGCGGAACACTTTGTAAAAATATCATAGTTAATACAAAACTAAGCCCAGCCTCAATGGTACTAACGAGTAAATCGTACATGGTGACAGTTTGTTGTGCAAAATATACAACAACTAAGTGTGCGGTTAATGCGGAGATAAATACTTGAAATGGAACAAGTCCAACGGTTTTACGTGTGAATCTACTAAAGAAGATATTATAAATGAAGAAAGTAAAGATAGATGCAAAAGTAAAAAACAAATTATCTATCGAGACTGAAAGAGCTCCTCCCATTAGAGCTAAAAATGCTAGCGGCATCTTATCCCGCTTCATAACATAAACAGCAGCAAAAAATGGTAGTGCAAACGGTAAGATATTTGTTAATATATATGCTCTTCCCAAAAGAAAACCAATAACAACAATAATAAATCCCCATCTAAAGAAAACTTGTTCAAATTTCATTCGCAACTTACTCGTCCACTTTATTCCTCCAAGCTGACTCTCATTCATTGCCAATACACTTGTATTCATAGTATTCCTTCCTGCTTTAGGCATACTTTTAACACCACCTGCATAGTTTAATTACTGTCATTATAAAAGATGATTGTTGGGATTTTTGTCAAAACAACAGTTTTCACTTTTATAATCGTTCGACTTTTTATTCGAAATAACTCTACAGATATACACGGTATGTAAGTTATTTCGATTTTTTAATTAAATATTCAGAAAATATAGGGTGATTTTGTAGAAGTGTTGTATATCTTAATCCATTTAACAAAAAAAGATCATGCAAATTTGCATGATCTTTTTAGATGACCCGTACGGGATTCGAACCCGTGTTACCGCCGTGAAAGGGCGGTGTCTTAACCACTTGACCAACGGGCCGTTAAATTAAATATAGCGGCGGAGGGGATCGAACCCCCGACCTCACGGGTATGAACCGTACGCTCTAGCCAGCTGAGCTACACCGCCATGTCGTCGTATTTAACGGACAATTAGTATCTTACATCAGATATTATTTAAAGTCAACATATCTTGAAAACTTTTTTAAAATATATTTTCACATATAAAAAAGTACCCTGAGCCATCACTCTGGGTACCTCTCTATATGTTAAAAACTAAACGGTCTTATTATCCGCGACGTGCGCCACGGCCACCACGTTTAGACTCTGTGTTACGCTTTAAAGAAGTTAAACGATCTTCGCTATCCTTTAAGAAGCGTGCCATCTTTTGCTCAAATGTTTCTTTTGGAGCTCGGTCGTTACCGCCACCGCGATTATCTCTGTTGAAAGAGCGATTATTACGTTGTGGACGTCCAGAACGTTGTTGATCACCACCGCGTTGGTATTCACCGCGTGGACGATCTCCTTCTGTTTTTTCACGTTCTTTCGCTTTTTTGATAGATAAACCAATCTTTCCATCTTTTTCAACATTAATAACTTTTACTTCTACTTGGTCGCCCACTTTTAAGTGATCGTTAATATCTTTTACATAGTTATCAGCAACTTCACTAATATGAACAAGACCAGTTAAGCCTTCTGGCAGCTCCACAAAAGCCCCAAAATTTGTAATACCTGTTACTTTACCCTGTAACTTGCTGCCTACCTCGATTGACATAAAAAAAATGCTCCTCCTTAGTGGTTAAAAAGTCAAATTTTACTTTATTATATATAATCCTAAAATATAGTGTCAATAAGACATACTCTACTTCGAAACAGGAAAAATTATCTCCCCTTTACCAGAGAAGAAATAATCCCTTCTAGCAATCTTTAATACGTACTCTTCATCATTTAACTTTTGAACTTCGTCTTTTAGACTTTTTTCTTTATTCGTTAATGAATCCAGTTCTTTTTTCATGTCCTTAACTTTTGCTTCTTTTGCTTTAATGGAACTGTTTTGTTGATAAAACGTTACACTAATACTCGCAATAATTGTAAAAGTAAAGACAAGAAAAACCGCTAAACGGCGATAAAGTCGCTTCCTGTTCTCATCCGTTTGTATTATATGCTCTTTAACAGGATTTGGACTCTGTTTTTCGATTGTTCTTTGTCTCAGTTCCCTCATTTCCGAGGTCCCCCTAACTTCTTTTTTATACGCTCCCATATTTGGAAGATATGTCCCTTCAATTTTGCTATATATTGCAGGAACCCTATATGTTTCACTATAAAAAGTTTAACACGATTAGGGAGAAGTTTCCATATGAGCGAAGCAATAAATCGAACAGGCCAGAAAAAAACTTTCCATATGAAAAGTAATATCCAAATCACCATTTTCCATAACACATGTCCAATTGAAAGCAGTATACGAAATAAGAATAATATAAATGCAATAAATAGCTGCGCTATAATAATAACAGGTTTTATCATGAGTAGCTGTATAATTCGAACAAAAAAATATGTTGTTTGCATAAAAATATAGATGAGAAAATTTAACAGCTTCATGTATAGTGCTTTCAGTAAGCTTTGATATGCCGCAAAACCACATAATAATGCCAAAAACACATATATACGTAACTCAGCTTCATTTACGAGAAGCAATACATAAAAGACAAATAATGCTTGGACAATCCAAAATAGTATATCATGTATAAATACAAGCCAACGTTTACGTTCTTGACGCTTTAAAAAACGTTGATATGTATCTAAAGATGCTCCAATCCAAGCACCCATTCCAATCATTGAAAGCATTGTATACAACTGAATTGTTAAGCTCATTTAAACAACTTACTAAAGAAACCTTTAGTTTTTTCTCCTTGATTTTCATCAATATACAGCATCTCATGAACTTTCCCTTTAATCGACACAATACCTTTTTCTACATCTAAATTTTTCATTTGTAAATTTTGACCACGAATCGTTAAAAAACCCATTACGGTTTCGAGTAAAAACTCTTCGCTATCAAAACTCTCTACCTGCTTCACACCAGTAATATCAATTACACGCCTTCCACGCATAATAATATCATGCTCCACAGAAACATTTTGTTGATTAGAAGACGTAGGTGAGTAACCATTATTCACGTAAATCCCCCCATAGGTTTTTACTAGCTAATAGTAATGTATGAGGGGATAAATGATTTTAGAACAAGCCTTCTTCCGCTTTTACTTTTTCTTCGCGAACTAAGCTATACATATTTGCTGCATCTTCTTTTTTAGTTGTTTCTTTCAATTCATTTATTTTTACAGTCACTATTTTTTGACCAAAACGAATTGTTAATTCATCAGCTACTTTCACATCCGAACTTGCTTTTGCCACTTGACCATTAATAGATATTCTTCCTTGATCAGCTACTTCTTTCGCTAATGTTCTTCTTTTAATTAAACGTGACACTTTTAAAAACTTATCTAGACGCATCTCAAATCCCCCTATTAACGCTCTGTTTGTTTCGCTTCTTCCCATAAAACATCTAACTTTTCTAATGATAAATCTTCCATCTCTTTATTCATTTCAGCTACTTTTGCCTCCATGTATAAAAAACGACCAGTAAATTTCTCATTAGTTGAACGTAACGCCTCTTCTGGATCTATTTTATAATGACGAGCTATATTAACAAATGCAAATAGTAAATCACCAAACTCACCTAGCATCTTTTCCTCATCCATGTTTGTAACTTCTTGTTGGAACTCTTGCCATTCTTCCAAAGCTTTCTCTATCATAGGCTGCACATCAACCCAATCAAATCCAACCTTACCGGCTTTCTTCTGAATTTCATAGGCGCGTAGTAACTGCGGCAAACTTTTTGGAACGCCATTTAAAACAGATTCTTTCACGAATCCTTTTTCTTGTTTTTTAATTTCTTCCCAATTGGCAATCACTTCATCAGCATTGTTTACATCCGTATTTCCAAATACATGTGGATGGCGACGAACCATTTTCTCAGATAGAGTTCGAATGATTTCATCTATAGAAAACCAACCTTCATCTTCTCCAATTTGAGCATGAAGCATAACTTGTAATAATATATCACCTAATTCTTCTACTAAGTGATCATCATCCTCTTCATCAATTGCTTCCAATACTTCATAAGCTTCCTCAATTAAATATTTCTTTAATGATTGATGTGTTTGCTTTTTATCCCACGGACAACCATTTGGGCCTCGAAGTTCTGCAATAATTTCTCTAAGTACATCGAACTGTTGATACAAGGATGCACGCTCCTGAACTGGCGGCACATACACACTCGTTAAATTATTCAATTCCGTTTCATGATCTAACATATACAACGGTACCTTCTTTACTTGTTCAAATGAAGTTCCTGCAGCTGTTACGATATACACTTCATAATCATCCGGCAACATCTCCATTAATGTTAATTTCACATCAGATGCAACGAATGCATCATATACTTGGCAAAAGATTAGATGTTGACGTAATTCTAATTGTCCTCTTTTAAATGATGTAGCGTCAAGTAATTGAAATCCTTCAATTGGATCAATCTTTAGGCTTGCAAACATAGGATCAAGGAAACTTTGTCCACCCTCAATTCGCAATTCAACATTTGAATCTTCACCTTTTTCCAACAGTAGCTGAACTGTTCTTTCTGCTACAAGCGGATGCCCTGGAACAGCATAGATAATTTCTGTACCTTCAGCTTGTTCTAGCAATTTATTCGCAATTGTTTCATATACAATTTCAAACGTATCATGCGCTTCATATACATCATCAAAAGCCGTATATTGCACGCCTTCTTTCTCCAATTCTTCTATAACTGGATGTTCCTTCGTCCTAACAAACAGATGATCTGCTTCTTTTATCTTTCGATATACACCCATCGTTAGCTGATCTAATTCACCAGCACCTAAACCTAAAATAGTAATGATTCCACTCACAATCTGTCACCTCTATCCACTCTTCTTCAATGAACCTTCTTTTTTCTCTTGTTTCATAACGGTTCCTAATTCTTTTTTTGTAAATACACGTAATTTCAAAATTAAAAACATATATGTCAATCCGCCGACAACTACACCTAGCAACGCTTCAAGCGTCGCGATTCCTCTATGTTCCGTATCAATTACTAATCCAGACACCTGCAACACACGTGTGAACATCATTAATACAAATCCCATACAGATACCACTAATCACTACACCTAACATATTTCGCTTATTGATAAGCGATCCTGATACAGCTCTCATAAGCAACAAACTATTTAGCCCAGAAATTATAATTAACGCACACAAAGTCGCAAAGGCTGCCCCTTTCACACCAAAATAAGGCATAAATATATAATTTAACGCTAACTTTAAGCAACCTCCAAATACAACAAATAATGCTGGCTTAAATGTTTGTCCCAACCCTTGTAAAATAGAAGCCGTCGTAATTGACAACGAGCTAAATAAAATAGATAAAGATAAAATAGATAAAACATCTGATCCATCACTATTTTCAAACAACATAATATTCGTAGGTTGAATAATACAAGTTAGTCCAATAGCTGCTGCAAGTCCAATAACAAGTGTTATTTTCATTGCTAACTTTACCTTTTCTTGAATAAAGGAAAGATCTCCTCTTTCCTTCGCCGCTGTAATAATTGGAATAAGTGACAACGAGAAAGAAGTCGTCACAACAGTACCTAATTGCATTAGCGGAATACTTCTATCATAAACACCCTTTAATACCTTTGCACTTTCAACCTGTTCTCCCGCACCAATAAGTAAGGTGTACAAGGATATTGAATCTGCCATCTGTATAAAAATAAGCACTAAATTACTAACACAAATCGCTAACCCCTGCCAAAAAAGGATTTTAATTATCCTCCTTTTGCCCTTAATTCTCGCTACACTTTTGAAAAATATAGAACGAAAATCTCGACGCATATACAACATAAGTACAATAATCCCAATAAGTCCACCCGCAATTGAGCCTAACATAGCCCCTGCACCAACTGTATATAAATCAAATCCGTGAGCAATTAGGAATAGCGATAAAAATACAATAATAGAAACTCGAATTGTTTGTTCTATTACTTGCGAAACAGCTGTTGGCATCATATTATTGAAGCCTTGAAAATACCCTCTTGCTACAGACAAAAACGGCATCAATAAGAATGAAAATGAAATAACACGTAGTAACTTATCTAAGTATATATCGCCCATAGCTATGGCAATTGTTTTGGCCCCAAAAAACAATGTAAAGAAGCCTATAAAACCAATTCCCAATAAAAACCAAAAAGATACACAAATAATTTCTTCTGCTTCTTTTTGTTTTCCCCGCTCTAGTCGTTCTGCAACCATTTTCGAAATGATAATAGGAAACCCATAAGTAGCTAAAATTAAACAAAATCCATAAAACGGGTAAATTTGTTGATAAATATAAAAACCAATATCACCCGCTATATTTTGATATGGAATACGGTAAAAAGCGCTTAATACTTTTGTAACAAAACTTGCAATCGTTAATATAATAGCCCCACGCCAAAAGGCTTGATACTTCTTCGCTTCCATACAAGAAAACTCCTTTTTCTATTCTCACCTCTCGTATTATATCATAAAGAAATGAACAAGCTGCCTTACCACCACGGGTAATAATAGGTTCCTGCACCGTTAAAAATACTCAACGAAAAAAGGTAGCAAAGCGCTACCTTCATTCAATATACATATATCTCCAAATAATTGATTTCTCAAAAAGAAAGATCATAATTAGGAAAAATTGCTACTTCTAAAATTATACACCCTTACTGTTCCATTTGTTTCGCTAAGAAACTGGCAGCAGTATTAACCGCTTTATGCTCGATTTCGCTTATAATAGCTTCTTTCGAAAAAATAATGACAGCTCCAATCGGGTCTCCGTTTGCAACAATCGGTCCAACTGTATAAGAATGAACCTTTTCTGTTACACCATCGATAATGGAAATATCACTTTCGTCCGTCATAATAACAGACTTTCGTTCTTCCATCGTTTTTTCGATTAAATCGCCAACACTTTTATTTAAGTATTCTTTTTTCGATACGCCTGATACTGCGATGATAGAATCTCGATCACAGACAAGCACATTATGTCCTAAGCTGTCATATAAAGCCTCAGCATATTCTTTTGCAAAATCACCTAGTTCACTAATTGGAGAATACTTCTTTAAAATTACCTCTCCATCGCGATCAACAAATATTTCTAGTGGGTCTCCTTCTCGAATACGTAAAGTTCTACGAATTTCCTTCGGGATTACTACCCTGCCTAAATCATCAATTCGACGTACGATTCCAGTTGCTTTCATTCTAATGCTGCCTCACTTTCTACTGATGATCAAAGTGGTGAATTTACCTGTTCATGTAAAAATCACCAACTGTTAGACATAGTATTTTACACATTAGTTCTTCTATGCACGTCGAATTGTATTTTTTTATCTTATTTTAGGCATTTATTACTTCTTTTTTTACATCTGGTAAGCCTTTTAATAAATTTTCAGCAATTGTTAACCACTTCGATGTCTCTAAACCATTTGTTTTCATAACAATTTTCAATTGTGATCCTTCCATTCCTAAACCGATCATACGTCCAAAACTATTTCCAAGCATGAATAATTTTCCACCATCAATATTTTGACTTGCTTGTTCAGAAAACAGGAATGTTACTTCAAATTTATTCTGTTTAATTAACTCAATTTGTTCTTTCATTGCCAACACTTTAATATTTGCAATTTGTAATAAATAACCGACTTCTTGTGGATAATCACCGAATCTATCGATCATTTCTTCCTGCAATTCTTCAATATCCTCAATTGCAGAAACACCTCTAAATTGTTTATACATCATAATTTTTTGCTTACTATCTGAAATATAAGCATCTGGTAAGTATGCATCTACCTCTAAGTCAATTTCAACATTAACTGTATTTTCAGCCCCATCTGTTCCTCTACGCTGTTCAATTGCATCTTTTAACATTTGAGAATATAGATCAAATCCGACAGAATCAATAAATCCATGCTGCTCTGCCCCTAACAAATTACCTGCTCCACGAATAGATAAATCTCTCATCGCAATTTTGAAACCAGATCCAAGTTCCGTGAACTCTTTAATTGCTTGCAGACGCTTCTCTGCAACCTCTGACAGCACTTTGTCACGTTTATAGGCAAAGTATGCATATGCAACACGATTAGAACGTCCAACACGCCCACGAAGCTGATACAACTGTGATAATCCCATACGATCTGCATCAAATACAATTAACGTATTTACATTCGGAATATCTACACCCGTCTCAATAATTGTTGTACTTACAAGAACATCATGCTGTCCTTCTAAAAATGATAGCATAACAGACTCTAATTCACTTTCGTTCATTTTCCCATGTGCGTATGTTACACGGGCATCTGGAACTAACATCGAAATTTCATCTGCTTTTCTTTCAATATCCTCTACACGGTTATATAGGAAGTAAATTTGACCGCCTCTTGCAAGCTCTCGCTCTATCGCCTCTCGCATTAATGCTGGATTATACTCTACTACATACGTTTGGACTGGGAAACGATTTTCTGGCGGTGTCTCAATAACAGATAAGTCGCGCACACCAAGCATAGACATATGAAGCGTCCGTGGAATCGGAGTTGCCGTTAATGTTAATACGTCAACATTCGCCTTCAATTGTTTAATTTTCTCTTTATGCGTCACACCAAATCTTTGTTCTTCATCAATAATAAGAAGCCCTAAATCTTTATAAGTAACATCTTTAGATAAAATACGATGTGTTCCGATTACAATATCTATTGTGCCATCCTTTAAACCCTTAATCGTTTCATTTTGTTGTTTTCTCGTACGGAATCTACTTAATAATCCTATATTGATTGGATAATCTTGAAAACGCTCTCGAATTGTTTCATAGTGTTGCTGCGCAAGAATCGTTGTCGGTACTAAAATTGCAACTTGTTTTTCATCCATAATTGCTTTAAATGCCGCACGAATAGCCACTTCAGTCTTTCCATACCCTACATCACCACAAAGGAGCCTATCCATCGGGCGTCCGCGTTCCATATCTTTTTTAATCTCGTCAATAGAACGTAACTGATCCTCTGTCTCTTGATATGGGAAAGATGATTCGAACTCTTGTTGTTCTGCTGTATCTGGCGTATATGCATAGCCTTTTGAAGCTTCGCGTTCAGCATATAGTTTAATTAGGTCATCCGCAATGTCTTGTACAGATTTTTCAACTTTCGTTTTAACCTTCTTCCAATCATTACCACCTAATTTGTAAACTTTTGGATCCTTACCTTCAGACCCTACATATTTTTGGACTTGATCAATTTGTTCAATTGGAACGTATAACTTATCATTACCTTGATATTTAATATTTAAATAATCTTTATGAACACCATTAATCTCTAATGTCTCAATACCTAAAAATTTACCTATACCATGATTTACATGAACTACATAATCTCCAACTTTTAATTCCGAATAACTTTTAATACGTTCAGCATTCGATAACTTTTGTTTACGTTGTGATTTTTTAACTTTCTTATGAAAAAGCTCCTTTTCAGTAATGACAACAAGCTTTTGCATCGGCATTTCAAATCCTGCATGTAAATCACCTACAGCAATTTGTAACCTTCCAGACAATAAGATATCTGTACCTTCCACAATATCTGCCTCAATATCATAATCACTTAAAATATGTTGTAATTTTTTCACACGTTCATCATCTGTTCCAAGTACAACAGTCGTAAAATGCCCTTCATTCCATCTATCAATTTCTGTTTTTAACAAATTCATCTGTCCATGGAAATCTTGCATTGTTTTACATGTTACATTCACAATATTTTGCGGATGTGTGTGTGCAATATGACGCAAGAATAACGTTAAATATACAAAATTTCTTTTTTTATGATGAAGAAATCCCTCGAATGCGTGAGAGAAAGATAAATCTTGAATAATTGTTCCTTCACCAAGAAGTGATATATACCATTCCGCCTCTTCTGTTTCCAGATGTGATGCTGTTTCTTGAATACGGGAAATCTCATCTAAAATTACAACACCGTCTTCTGGTAAATAATCTATCAGACTAGCAGGTTCTTTATAGAAAATAGATAAGTATTTAAACATCTGTTCTATACTTTGCCCGTTTTTCAACATCTCAATTTCATGACTTACCGTCTCAAGTACTGTAGTCTTTAGTTTATCATCAGAAAGTTTTTGCATCGTCTTAGTCAAACCTTCTTCAAGATGCTGAATTCCTGATTTTAATTCTTCCTGTGAAAATAAAAACTCTGTTGCCGGACCAAACTTAACGCTTTCTTTTTTTCCTTGAGAACGCTGTTCATCCACATCAAATAATCGAATAGAATCGACTTCTGTATCGAAGAATTCAATACGAAATGGTAGTTCTTCAGTTAAAGGATAAATATCTAATATTCCCCCGCGCAAACTGAACTCCCCTGGAGCTTCTACCATCGACTTACGTTCATAGCCAATATGATGTAAAGTATGCAAGAGCGCATCTAAATCAATCTCTTGCCCTAGATTGATTTCAACTTGCTTTTGCTTCCACAATTCTTTTATTGGTAAAAATCTACGCAATCCTGCCACTGGAGCTACAATGATTCCATTCTCTCCAGCAGCCAAGCGATTTAACACTTCTATACGTTGCGCCTTCAATTCTGGACTTGCAACCCCAATTTCCGATGCTATAAGTTCATTCACTGGATATAGCCACACATCTTTTTCACCAAGTAACGCCACTAAATCTTCATGTACTTTTTGCGCTTGGTATAAGTTATGTGTCACGATTAATTGTGATTTTTTTGTTTTTTTATATAAAGCCGCCATTAATAATGAACGAGAAGACGTTGCCATCCCTGATATAAGTTGTTCCTTTAACCCATCTTCTAATCCATTAATAACTGATTGTATCTCTTTATTTTTATAAAATTGCTCTAATAAACCTATCATTTTTAAAACTCCTCTCAACATAAAGAGCAAGCCATTCTATTTTATGCAAATATTTCGGAAAAGGAAAACAGAAAAATGCTTTGGACATGCCAAAGCGACAACATTTTATTGCAGAAATTTTTCATATTCATAATACTCAGGATAAGATGCGAGCGTTTCTTGACACGATTCACAAATCGTTTTTATATATATATTTCCATTCTCATGAAAATGAATCATCTCTACTACTTCTTGCTCTGTTAGTTGAAATAAAACGTCGCTATATACTTTTTCTGCGTTAATGGAGCCTACATTACCTCCGCAGTGTCTGCAATAATAATACCCTTCCATACTAGCCTCCTAAAAATTAAATTACTACTAGTATGGGTAAAACAAAAAAGAAATATTCCTAATCTCATTTTTAACTATTGAAAGTATTCATGATTTGGAGAAAAGGCTTATTTAGCCACTCTTCACATGCATCCGCTGCTTTTTCAATAGAATGGTTAACATCCGGAATCTCTTCAGATGTAAAGCGTCCTAATACATAATCGACTACCTTCATTCCATTTTTCGGGCGATCAATTCCCATACGGATACGTTGAAATTCTTGTGTTCCTAGGTGTGAAATCATTGACTTCACACCATTATGTCCACCAGCACTACCCTTCATGCGAAGACGCAATTTACCTACAGGAATGTCTAAATCGTCGTACATAACAACGAAGTCCTCAACATCAATTTTATAATAATCCATGAGTGGACGAATACTTTCTCCAGATAAATTCATATATGTTAGCGGCTTTAATAAGATTACCTTTTCTCCATTAACAAAACCTGCACCAAATACACCTTTAAATTTTTGTTCATTCAAAGAAATGTTCCAGCGCTTCGCAAGTTCATCAATGGCCATAAATCCAATATTATGCCTTGTTAATTCATATTCTCTACCTGGGTTCCCAAGTCCTACTATCAATTTCATTCTTGTACCACTACTTTCTTTTTTCGATACGAAAAGACGTAACCAATTTTGGTTACGTCTCATTCTATCCAATTAATTGAATAATACACTCACAGATTCTTCTTCGTATACACGAATGATTGCTTCTCCGATTAATGGAGCAACTGAAAGTTCATGTACTTTGTCGATTTTCTTCTCTTCCGGTAATACGATAGAGTTCGTTACAACTAACTCTTTAATATTTGAATTTTGAATACGTTCAATTGCTGGACCAGATAATACTGGGTGTGTACAGCAAGCATATACTTCAGAAGCACCGTTCTCAACAAGAGCGTTTGCTGCTAATGTAATTGTACCAGCTGTATCAATGATGTCATCAATTAAAATCGCTGTTTTGCCTTCAATATTACCGATAATGTTCATTACCTCTGATACGTTCGGGCGAGGGCGACGCTTATCAATAATAGCGATTGGCGCTTTTAGACGATCTGCCATTTTTCTTGCACGAGTTACACCACCATGATCAGGAGACACGATTACGATATCTTTAAGACCTTTTGTTTCAAAGTAATCAGAAAGAATCGGTACACCCATTAAGTGGTCGATTGGGATATCAAAGAACCCTTGAATTTGTGGAGCATGTAAATCTAGAGTGATTACACGAGTTGCACCTGCTGTTTCAAGCAAGTTTGCTACAAGTTTCGATGTAATTGGTTCACGAGAACGCGCTTTACGGTCTTGACGCGCATAACCATAATAAGGAATAACAATATTAATTGTTTTCGCAGATGCACGTTTTAATGCATCGATCATAATAAGTAATTCCATGATATGTTCGTTTACTGGGAAGCTTGTAGATTGAATAATGAATACATCGCAACCACGGATACTTTCTTCAATGTTAATTTGAACTTCTCCATCACTAAAACGATCAACAGAACATTTTCCTAGTCCTACTCCAATATGCTTTGCAATCTGCTCAGCAAGTTCCTTATTAGAGTTTAAAGAGAATACTTTCAAATTAGAATTTAGATATTGAGTCGACATCTAGATTAACCCTCCACATTATGATTTTTTCTTATTCAGCAATTGATCAACATAGTCTTCTTTGTTAACTTGACGTGCACGTGCTACCGATAATGCTTTTGATGGAACATTCTCTGTAATTGTAGAGCCTGCTGCCACATAAGCACCATCTTCAACTGTTACTGGAGCAACAAGGTTTGAATTACATCCAATAAATACCCCATTACCAATCACAGTTTTGAATTTATTCTTACCGTCATAGTTCACCGTAATTGAACCACAACCAAGATTCACGTCTTCTCCAACTTGTGCATCCCCGATATAACTCAAGTGTGAAGCTTTACTTCTATTACCAAAGACAGTTTTTTTGATTTCCACGAAGTTTCCAACGCGTACTTCGTCTCCAATAACTGAATCTGGGCGAATATGTGCAAATGGACCAACCGATACTTCTGTACCAAGTTTACTATCATGTACAGTAGATTGACGAATTGTCGTACGATCTCCAATTTCACTATCACGAATTACTGTATGCGGTCCAATTTCACAATCAGAACCAATTACAGTGTTCCCCTCAATAATTGTTCCTGGATGAAGAACTGTATCACTACCGATAATTGCATCAGCAGAAATATAAGTGTTACTTGGATCAATAATTGTAACACCATTTACCATGTTCTTTCGGTTGATACGGTTTTTCATAATAATTTCCGCTTGCGATAGAGCGACTCTGTCGTTAACACCTAACGTTTCATCGAACTGCTCTGTTTGATAAGCTGATACGATATGACCTTCATTTTTTAAAATCTCAATAACATCTGGAAGGTAATATTCACCTTGTACGTTATCATTTGAAACTTTAGAAAGTGAAGCAAATAAAGCCTTATTATCAAAACAATACGTACCTGTATTGATTTCTTTAATAGCTAATTCTTTCTCATTTGCATCTTTATGCTCAACAATCTTTTCAACATGACCATTCTCATTACGAACAATACGGCCATATCCAGCAGGTTCTTCTATGTACGCTGTTAGCACCGTCGCCATTGCTCCTGCTTCTTTATGTTGCTGAAGTAATGCTTCCATCGTTTCAGCAGTTATTAGCGGCGTATCACCACAAATAACTAAAGTTGTTCCTTCTTCATTTGCAAGTACACTTGCAGCTTGATCTACAGCATGTGCTGTACCAAGTTGTTCTGCTTGTAATGCAAACTCACTTACGTTTCCTAGCTGTTCTTGTACCATTTCAGCACCATGTCCAACAACCGTTACAAGTTTCTGCAATCCTAATTGAGATACTTGATCGACTACGTGTTGTACCATGGGTTTTCCACATACAGGATGCAGCACTTTGTATAGCTTAGACTTCATACGTGTGCCTTTACCTGCAGCTAGAATCACTGCAAATCTGTTTGACATATAGACCCTCCATCGCAACCTATTTATCCATTAAAGATATTATCCTAAATCATCATATATTTCAAGAAACACATTTTAACTATTAAATTTTACCATAATTCTTATAAGATGTTTTACTCTTTAGTATCTTTTTTAAGAAATAAGCTATACTATTTAAAATGATTTTGAAAAAATTAGTAGTTTCTTCTTTTTATATTAATGAATTATGAAATTTACAAATATAAAGTAAAAAAAACAAACTCCTGTAAATGCTTACAGGAGTTTGCTACAAAATTATAAGGCTTTTCGTCAAAGCCCTTTTCATTCGAATTTTACGAAGCACCTGCTTCTTCAAACTCAACCTCTTCTAACTCGCCTAAACGATGATACTCTGTTAAAACCGCATCTTGAATTTTAGAGCGTGTACCAGAATTAATCGGATGTGCAATGTCACGGAACTCTCCATCTGGAGTACGTTTACTTGGCATTGCTACAAATAATCCATTATTACCATCAATTACACGAATATCATGAACAACAAATTCATGGTCCAAAGTAATAGAGGCAATTGCTCTCATGCGGCCTTCTGTGTTTACGCGGCGTAATCTTACGTCAGTCACTTCCATCTTGTGTTCACCACCCTTTTCTAAATAAGCGATATATTTGTATAAATTCCACAAATTTTCTATTTTCCCTTTAATTTTTTAAAAATTTTTAAGATAAAAATTTTTAATGTAGTTGAATATAGAGATTAGTGGAGGTTATCGCTTACAAAAGGTTACTTAACTAGGGCGATTACTTCAATTTCAACGGAAACATCTTTCGGTAATTTTGCTACTTGCACACAAGATCGAGCTGGTTTATGAGTAGAGAAATAAGAGCTATATACTTCATTCACTGCATTAAAATCATCCATGTCCTTTAAAAATACTGTTGTTTTTACGACTGTATCAAATGAAGCACCTGCTTCCTCTAATACCGCTTGTAAATTTTGAAATACTTGTTCTGTTTGTACTGTTACATCTCCTGTTACAAGCTCCCCATTTTCCGTTAATGGAATTTGTCCTGAGCTATAAAACATATTATTTACAATAATCCCTTGTGAGTAAGGTCCAATCGCTTGTGGTGCCTTGCTTGTTTGAACAACTTTCATACTTTTCACCCTTTTATTATTTATTTTACTCTTTAAAAATAGTGTACGAAAGGCAGTTTGTCCATCTATTTTATAATCTATAAATAAAATAAAAAAAGATAGAGCTATCTGCTCTACCTTTTATTCAGCCTCTACAAGCCCTTCATCAAATGGTGCAAGAGAATAATTCCCTTTTTCCACTTGAATCGTTTTTTCTTTCACATCAACTTCCGATAGACGAATTAATGATACAAAATTATTAATTAGTCGTTCTTCAATATCTGTGGATTCTACTAATACACCAATACCAACAACATTAGCCTTGAACTCTTCTAACATACTCATCATACCTTGAATCGTTCCACCAGCTTTCATGAAGTCATCAATAATTAAAACATTCGATCCTTCTGGAAGGCTGCGTTTTGCTAATGTCATTGTTTGAATTCGTTTAGAAGAACCCGACACATAGTTAATACTAACAGTCGGACCTTCTGTTACCTTATTATCTTTCCTTGCAATTACAACTGGTACATCTAAGTAATTTGCCACTGCATAAGCAAGTGGAATCCCTTTCGTTGCCACCGTCATAACCGCATCAATTGATTGCCTAGCAAAAACAGAAGCAAACAAACGACCTGCGCCATTAATATGGCGAGGATTACTCAATAAATCTGTCATGTATAAGTAACCGCCAGGCAAAATACGATCTGGATTTTCAAATAAGCCACAAAGCTCATCAATAATTAGATCTGCCTCTTCTTCACTTATATACGGTATATATTTCACTCCTCCTGCTGCTCCTGGTATCGTTTGCAATGTGCCGACCCCTTGTTGTTCAAACGTTTGCTTAATAATAACTAAATCTTCACTAATGGAAGACTTAGCCGATTGATACCTTTCAGCAAAAAAAGTGAGAGATACTAGCTGACGAGGGTTTTGTAGCAAGTAATAAGTCATATCGACTAATCTTGTACTTCTTCTAATTTTCATACTCTCACCTCAAATCACGAATATTCTAAACAAATCATAACGTATTATACGTCTTTATTCAAGCGTTTCTCGCTCTCCTAATAAACGTACCGCATAGACCTGTTCACAAAATCCTTTTAACCCGTTATAAATGCGATGCATTCGAGAATCATGGTGTACAAGTCCAAATACAGTTGGACCACTTCCACTCATCAATACAGCATCCGCTCCGAATCGCTTCATCTGTGATTTAATACGTGCAACTTCAGGATGCATTCCAAATGTTACATCTTCTAAAACGTTACCAACAGTATCACAAATCCCTTTATAATCTCCAGAATTTATGACATCAACCATTTTATCTACATTTGGATGTGTAACTCGATTTAACTTTAAATTTCCATACACATCAGCAGTAGATACACCTATATGTGGTTTCGCTAAAATAACCCAACAAGAAGGCGGAGTCTTTATATGCTCAATTTTCTCTCCTCTTCCAGTGGCAATTGCTGTGCCGCCGTATACACAGAACGATACATCTGATCCAATTTCTGCGCCAAGCTCTGCTAACTCATCAATTGTAAGCCCTAAATTCCATAATTTATTAAGACCACGTAATGTCGCTGCTGCATCACTACTTCCACCTGCTAATCCAGCTGCTACTGGAATCGTTTTTTCAATAGTAATAGATACACCTTTTTTTACATTAAACTTCTCTTTTAATAATTTCGCTGCCTGATAAGCTAAATTTCGTTGGTCGTCTGGGACATACCGATTATGGGATAAAATTTCAATACGGTCTTCTGCTAATTCCGTTAGTTCTAGACGATCTGCTAAATCAATGGTTGTCATAATCATTTTCACTTCATGATATCCGTCTTGTCTTTTTCCCAGTACATCTAACGACAGATTAATCTTTGCTGGTGCTTTCACTAGTAGCTTCAATCTATTCACCCACTCTATGTACTCAATCTTTTATCGTTTATTTTACCATAAATTTATAGTAAGACGATGACACTTCCCTAATTATAACGAAAAGCATTCAGAATGAAACTACTTATGTAAAATGATGGCACCTTTTAGAGTACAAAAAGCCGAGGAATGTCTCCTCGGCTACCGTAGCATAGAAAGTATCTTACAACTACTGGTTTCGTTTCATTAATTGCTGTTCTGCAATTTCTATAGCACGTTTCACCATGTTACCAGCATCTTTCGCACGAATTCCGCCCCATCCTTCTTTCTGAACAACATCATAAAAGCCAAGCTCTTTTGCTAGCTCTTCTTTAAATTGGTTTGACATGACACCTCTTCGTCTACTCAATGCAGAGTCCCTCCTTATTTTGCTACGGTATAGTTAGTATGCAAAATAATATAGCTTTTCATTTATGGGAATATATGTAATGATATATGGATTATAAAATGACCTCATTATGAGGGTCTCCATAAAATGTTAACTCTACTGTCTCTGTTAAAACATCTGCATAACTATAAGATACACGTTGCAACGCATCTTCTTGTTGATCCAATTGTACAACAAAAACAGAACGGTATGTTTCTGCTAGTACACCTGATTGCTCCACAGTTTTTCTTCTTCCACTATTTGCTTTTAACATAAGTCGCTGTCCAAGATGGTGATCTAATTCGCTTTTAATTTCATCTAAACGTTTTGACATATACTTCGCTACACCTCGCTGTAATTTAGATTGAACACTTAAAGCACTATATATCTATCCTAATTATTAACCGCGATTCACAGCTAATATCATCTTGCGTTTGAATAGATAGAAGAAATACTATATTGTAAAAGTATCATTACGTAGTCTGTACGTTCTTGCCTCTTTTTATCCAAATTCATTTAAATCCTTCCATACAAAAAAGCAAGATACATATGTACCCTGCTTACTCTTCGTAATGTTGAAAAGGTAATCCCGTTCGTAAAATCCCTCTCGTTTCAATTCCACCTAGTCCCTTTTCACCAGTAATTGTATTACGTACGACATCCCATACATTGACTCTCTCCATAAATGAAGTAAAACTAATTTTACCAACTACATATACGGGATCTAGTGCATGAATATTAATTCTAGATGGTGAACTAGCGAAATTGGCCCCTGCACGAATTAGTGCCTCAAAGTGCGATTGACATGCCCCAGCAAAAATAACAAGTTGATCCAATGATGGATATTTTTTTCGCACTTCTCGAACAGCCTGTACAAAATGCCTTGAATGCCTATATGCCGCTAAATCTCCCTTCACTCCTTTCGATTTTGTATATGCATCATGCCCCGTAATAACGAGAATGTCTGGGCGAAAGTGATCTATTAAGTCTACTACTTTTTCATGCATCTCCGTTTCTTTACAATGAATACCTTGTACAGGAACGCCAATTTTGTTATATAAGTCTAAGCACTTGCGCAAATATAAAGGGTCTCCATCTATATGCAATACACGTCCCGGCATTTGAAAATAATTCACCTCACTTGTGTATCCACCAGTTGAAGTATGTTCATGCCTTTGTTTCATTAACACATAATCTTGTTGAAACAAACGATACGTGCGCTCCATTGTTTCTTTCTCACGCTTCACCCTTTTTTTATGTTCTCGTTGATCTATACTAATTAAATCTTCAAGTGGCGCATCCGCCACCAGTCTAATTTCCTCTCCAAACAATATAGCTATCTCGCCTTTTATTTCTATAATACGAAAAAGAATATCCCTCTTATGAGAATATCGTTCCACTAATTCTCCAACATGTAAAGCCATTCTCCTACCTCCAAACTCATTAGGCCATCTTACCTGTTTTTAAAATATGAATTTAGAGGGAGAAAGGTGACAAAAGGGACAGTTCAAGTTGAACTGTCCCTTTCATATTCTTATGATAATTTATGAAGAACCAATGCATTACTTAATGTTGCAAACTCTTCAATAGATAGCGTTTCGCCTCTTCGCTTTGGATCAATTCCTACTTCTGTTAAAATTCGATCCAATAATTCCTTATCTTTCGGGAAACCATTTAAATTATTTGATAAATTATTCATTAAAGTTTTACGGCGCTGTGCGAAACTTGCTCGTACTACTTCAAAGAAGAATGTTTCATCTGTCACCTCTACAACTGGTTTCGGACGCTTTAGAAGGCGAATAATTGCAGAATCAACATTTGGCTGTGGTACAAACACTGTACGCGGTACAGTCATAACTGTTTCAACTTCTGTATAATACTGAATGGCAATCGATAAAGAACCATACTCTTTCGTTCCAGGTTTAGCAGCTAAACGATCTCCAACTTCTTTTTGCATCATAACAACAAATCCACGAACTGGTAACTTTTCTTCAAGCAATTTAAATAAAATTGGCGTTGTAATATAGTATGGCAAGTTAGCTACTACCATTACATCTTGCCCTTCTTCAAATTGCTCATTAAATACTTCATGTACATCCGCTTTTAGTACGTCTTTATTAATAACTGTAACGTTACCATATGGTGCTAACGTCTCATCTAAAATTGGTAATAGTCTTTGATCAATTTCAAAAGCCACTACTTTTTTAGCACGCTTCGCTAATTGCTCTGTTAATGCACCGATACCTGGTCCAATTTCAATTGCACCACTTTCTGAACCAATTTCAGCATGATCGACAATACGATTTAATACATTTGTATCAATTAAAAAGTTTTGTCCTAAACTTTTTTTGAATGAAAATCCATACTTTTCAACAATGTCTTTTGTACGATTTGGCGTTGCGATATCCTTCATTTTTTTTCCTCCTGTATTACTTGCTTATAAGCTTCTCCAAATGATTCCTTTGAAACTTGAAACATCTGTAATCGTTTATGTAACTGTTTTGCATTTGTATAACCAATCTTTAATAGCTTACCCATTCTTTCTCTGCGGCTCTTTGCCATTTCTCCGCCCACTAAGCCTGCATCGACTAAATCACTCCAACTAATTTCACTTGTATAAACTTCCATTTCTTCATGTATATTCTCTAGAGCACGGCGGATCGACTCATTAGAAGCATGTTCGATCCCAACTCCCTTTTTCCTTTTAGCAAGCGCTTCTTCCTTCGGTAAAAAGGCATGCTTACAGCCGGGAACCTTGTCAGAAATAATTTTTCGAATACGCTCTCCAGGATAATCCGGATCTGTGAAAATAATAACGCCCCTTTTTTGTTGCGCTAATTTAACTTGCTCAATAACATGATCACCGATTGCTGAACCGTTCGTTTCAATTGTATCCGCATCAACAGCACGCTTAATCGCAACTGTATCATCTTTACCTTCTACAACGATAATCTCTTTTATTTTCATGCTTGCCTCCACACTCGTTTCGTCTCTACTTAGTAAAACAAAAAAATGACGACTTTTCCATTATTATTTTCCCCATTCTTATATTTTAAAAAATAGAATAGAAAAATCTTTGTTCTCTGTCCTTATTGTAACACTTCATCATTCACATTTATTTTCTTCATCACTTCTACTAGTGTTTTTTCAAAATAAAAAAGAACAGGTTTCCCCATTCTTTTTTATTCAACACCAAATAAAAATTTTGCATTTTTGGTTGTCATTTCTGCTACTTCCTCATAAGAAATTCCTTTTAAATTCGCAATTTCTTCTGCTACGAGTTTTACATAACTCGGTTCATTTCGTTTCCCTCGAAATGGATGCGGCGTTAGATACGGACAATCCGTCTCTATTAACAATTTCTCTAATGGAATCTCCGTAGCAACCTCTTTCGGCTTCTTAGCATTTTTAAATGTAACTGGTCCGCCTAACGAAATTAAAAAGTTCATATCAACACATCGCTCTGCTACTTCTACGCTGCCGCTAAAGCAATGCATAATGCCTCCTACTTCAGCTGCATTCTCTTCTTCTAGAATATCAACAATATCTTGAGTTGCATCGCGGTTATGTATAATAATCGGCAATTTCACTTTTTTAGCTAATGTAATTTGTTTACGGAATACTTCTTTCTGTATTTCTTTTGGAGACTTATCCCAGTGATAATCTAAACCCATTTCTCCAAGTGCAACGACTTTAGGATGAGAAGCAAGTTCTTCTAACCAAGCTAAATGTTCTTCTGTCATGTCAATTGCATCAACTGGATGCCATCCAACCGCAGCGTAAATAAAATCATAGGCTTCAGCTAATTCCATCGCCTTTTTTATCGTTACTTCATCAAAACCAACAACAACTGTATAAGTAACTCCCGCTTCTTTCATTCGGGCAATAACTTCTTGCAAATCTTCTTCGAATTGCTCTGCATTCAAATGTGAATGTGTATCAAACAACATAATACATAACTCCTTTTATATTGAAATCAAGTTTATTCTACAAAAATAAGTTCTTTAATAACTTAACGATAACAATACTACAATCTTAATGCAAAAATAGAGAGTGTAAAAAGAAAAAAGACGCTTCACACATGTTACACGTGAAACATCTCTTTTCTTGTCTTAATTACTTGATTTTTGTACCATTTGGTAGATTTTGATCAATTGATGCTAATGACAATACGCCATTCTCTTCACCCGCTAAAATCATACCTTGCGATAATTCACCGCGTAATTTTACAGGTTTTAAGTTTGTTACACAAATAACCTTTTTACCTTTTAGGTCCTCTGGCGAATAGAATTTCGCAATTCCAGAAACAACTTGACGCTTTTCTGTGCCTAAGTCTAGTTGAATTTTTAACAACTTGTCTGCTTTTTTCACAGGTTCAGCAGATAGTACTTCAGCTACGCGTAATTCTACTTTAAAGAAATCATCAATTGTAATTTCTTCTGCCTTCGGTTCTTCTTCTTTTTTCTCTTCTACTTTAGGAGCAGAGCTTTTCATTTGTTCCTTAATGTACTCTACTTCCACTTCCATTTCTAAGCGAGGGAAAATTGGGTTTCCTTTTTCTACTTTTGTTCCAGCTGGAATACAGCCAATTGTAGATAGACTTTCCCAAGATTTATGAGCCTCATCAGTAAGGCCAAGCTGAGCGAACATCTTGCTTGGTGCTACTGTTAAGAATGGCATAAGCATAATACCTATTTGACGAAGTACTTCTGCTAAATGAGCCATTACAGAAGCTAACTTTTCACGATCATTCTCATCTTTCGCTAATACCCATGGTTGTGTTTCATCAATATATTTGTTCGTACGACTAACCAATTGCCAAATAGATCCTAACGCTACAGAGAACTCCATATTCTCCATTGCCTCTTCTACTTTTTTCAATGTATCTTTTGCAAACGTTACTAACGTTTCATCAAATTCCGTTACATTCGCTTTAAATGCAGGGATTTCTCCGTTAAAGTACTTATCAATCATAGCTACTGTACGATTTAATAAGTTACCTAAGTCATTTGCTAGATCGAAATTAATACGCTCCACAAATCCTTCTGGTGTGAATACACCGTCAGATCCGAATGGAACTTCACGAAGTAAGTAATAACGTAATGCATCTAATCCGTAACGATCGATCAATGTAACTGGATCTACTACGTTTCCTTTTGACTTACTCATCTTTCCATCCTTCATTAAAATCCAGCCATGAGCAAAGACTTTTTTCGGAAGAGGTAAATCTAATGCCATTAAAATGATTGGCCAATAAATTGTATGGAAACGAACGATTTCTTTTCCAACTAAATGCACATCTGCCGGCCAGAATTTCTTATACATCTCTTCATTTTCTGTTCCATAACCTAATGCTGTAATGTAGTTAGATAATGCGTCAACCCATACGTAAATAACGTGTTTCGGATTACCTGGAACACGAACTCCCCAGTCAAATGAAGTACGAGAAACTGCTAAATCTTCTAAGCCTGGTTTAATGAAGTTATTAATCATTTCATTCTTACGAGACTCTGGCTGAATGAAATGTGGATTATCTTCATAGAATTTTAATAGTCTGTCGACATATTTACCCATTCTAAAGAAATATGATTCTTCACGAACAAGTTCTACATCATGACCACTATCTGGACTTTTTCCTCCAACTACTTTGTCACCTTCCATAATTGGATCTACTAATTGATGCTCCGTATAGAATGTCTCATCTTGTACAGAATACCAACCTTCATATTCATCAAGATAAATATCACCTTGATCTACTAGTTGCTTAAAGATTTTTTCAACAACATCTTTATGACGATCTTCAGTTGTACGAATAAAATCATCATAAGAGATATCCATCTTCTCCCAAAGTTCTTTAATTCCTGCAACAATATTATCCACATATGCTTGTGGTGTAATATTTAATTCTTCTGCTTTTTTTTGGATTTTCTGTCCATGCTCATCAGTTCCTGTTAAATAATGAACATTGTATCCTTGCATACGCTTATATCGTGCCATTGCATCTCCTGCTACTGTCGTATAAGCATGTCCAATGTGTAATTTTCCACTTGGATAATAAATTGGGGTAGTAATATAAAAGGACTTATTTTCCTCTGTCATTGTTTTGGACCTCCCGAATAACCTCATATGTATTTATAAACAGTATATCAAAAACTCATATATAAAGTGAAACTTTAATCAGCGGGGTTTTTGTTCATCCCCACTGATTATTAGCCCACATCAATCGGGCTTTTACGAGCAGCCCGAATCTCACTTATCTTCTTTACCCCAACCTAATTTTGAATTTGGGTTCTTAATGCTCGATATCTTTATCATCTATTGCTCATATTCCAAAAAAATATACAATCTCCACTTAAAATTTGTTAATTTTTCAGAAAACAATGTAAATAATTGTGGAATTTCCTCTCAATCTATTATATATAAGAAATAAGAAATCTATAAATCTTTTTAAAAAATATAGAATTTAAGAATTGACGGAAATGTAAATGATTGGTATCATATGTCCATAGGGTATTTTGTCGAAAAATGACGAATCTAAAAATAGACTCGAAACTTATAAACTATTTATTTAGGAGGAAAAAAATTATGAAATCTACTGGTATTGTTCGTAAAGTTGATGAATTAGGTCGTGTAGTAATTCCAATCGAATTACGCCGTACTTTAGGTATTGCAGAAAAGGATGCTCTTGAAATCTATGTTGATGACGAGAAAATCATCTTAAAAAAATATAAACCAAACATGACTTGCCAAGTAACTGGTGAAGTATCTGACGGTAACCTTTCTTTAGCTGAAGGTAAAATCATCTTAAGCAAAGAAGGCGCTGAGCAAATCTTAAACGAACTTCAAGATTATATCGAAACAGCAAAATAAGCTTCTCAATTATGAGAAGCTTATTTTTTATCGACATGATAGATTTGATATACATCTCTTTTCGACAAATCTCGATCTTTAGCGACTGTTTTAATCGCTTCTTTTGAATTCATACCTTTTTCATTTATATAGTGTTCAATATGATCATATACTGAAAGAGATTCCCACCATTGTTCTTCTGGAGCAGGTTCTTCTGTCGAACCAGCTACTAAAATACAAAACTCACCACGTACCTCATTTTGCTTCGTCCACTCAATTGCTTCTTCGACTGTTCCTCGAATAAATTCCTCAAATTTTTTCGTTAACTCCCGACATAATACAATCTCTCTATTTCCCAACACTTCCTGCATCGAAATTAAAGTATCATCTAAACGATGAGGCGCTTCATAAAACATCATTGTAGTTTGTACATAACGAAGCTTTTCTAACTCCATCTTTCGTTCCTTTTTATTTCTCTGCAAGAAACCATAGAAATAAAACTGCTTTGTTTCAAGACCAGATGCAATTAATGCTGTAAGGGCTGCATTTGCTCCAGGAAGCGGAATTACATGATATTGCTCAGCTACTGCCTCAACAACAATATCGTAACCTGGATCAGAAATACACGGCATACCAGCGTCACTAACAAGTGCTACATTCTTTCCATCCTCTAATTTCTCTAATATTTTCTTCCCACTTACTTCTTTATTGTGCTCATGATAACTCGTGACAGGTGTTTCAATTTCAAAATAATTACAAAGTTTTTTCGTTTGTCTCGTATCTTCAGCAGCAATTAAATCAACTTCTTTTAAAATTCGGATTGCACGAAATGTCATATCTTCTAAATTTCCAATAGGAGTTGGTACTAAATATAAAACTCCCTTTTCATTTTGTTGAAAGCTTTTTTGTTGCCACATAGCGTTCTCCTTTTTGCATATATGCCTCTTTTTGTTTTCTCGTTAATTGCTTAAAGTAATACTCCGCTTGCATAGCTGTACGTTTATCATCATGGGTCTCTACATATTTTAAAACGACAGGAAGCCTGACGCGTGTATACTTAGCTCCTTTGCCGCTATTATGAGTCTGAATTCGTTTTTCGATATGGTTTGTATATCCAGCATAATAACTTCCATCAGAGCACTCTACCACATAAAAAAAATGCTTATTCTTCTCCATATAAAATTGAACGTATCTCCTTTGTATATTCGTTATTGTTCTCATATACAACGAGAGGTGGTAAAATTTTTAAATCTGCATTTCCATCCTTAATTCCTTCAATTAACAATGTATTTGCTTCTTTTCCAACCTTAGGATAAACAAATCGCACACGCTTTGGTTCAATTCTATATTTACGCATTAATGTGACAATGTCGAGTAATCGCCCTGGACGATGTACAAACGCCACTTTCCCACCTTGTTTTACTAACTGACTACTTGCAGATACAACATCTTCTAATGTACACATAATTTCATGACGAGCTATCGCTAAATGTTCATTCATATTTTTCTCTGAAGTTTGAGGTGTTTGAAAATATGGTGGATTACATGTAACAACATCATATTGATGACGTCCGAGTTTCTCTGGCATATCTTTCAAATCTCCATGTATGAGGTGAATTCTTTCTTCCAGCCCATTATATTGAACACTTCTTACTCCCATATCATATAAGCGTTCTTGAATTTCCACACCAGTAATCTTTCCTTTTGTTCTTGTACTTAATAGAAGGGGGACAACTGCGTTACCTGTACACAAATCAAGTAAATTCCCCTTTTGAATTGGTACCCATGCAAAATCTGCCAGTAAAACAGCATCTAAAGAAAAATTAAATACTGATGGGCTTTGTATAATCTTCATGTCTTGCGCTAATAAGTAATCTAAACGTTCATCTTCATATAAATTCATATACTGCTCCTTTTCTTACCCTTAACCTACCCTATTTCATGTATAAAAAATTACCTTTCCAATTATAATTGGAAAGGTAATTTCACTTTTTATTTAAGAATGACAGACAGAACAAACAATCTCCCTCTTTACGTACACTTCCATAATGTAGATTGCAAATATGAAAACCTTCTTGATACAGTCTCGCTAAATTGTCATAGCCTTCACCAATATCTGTCTTCGGCTTCACTTCTTTACGCTTTTGAGTTTTTTGTTTTTCTTTATTCTGCACTTCTTCAAAACGGTGTCGCAAATTGTTATTTTCCATTTTTATATGCTGGTTTTCTTCCAACAACTCTGCAAGATGCTGTTTTAACTCTCCCAACTGTTTGTATAAATGTCCAATTTGCTCTTCCATACTAGAAACCGATTCAAAAATATCTTTTTTCTCCACAAGCACCCACCTCATTAATCTGTGGTTTGACTCGAAACGACCCCTTTATTCACTAACTCATCTAACGTATATTCTACTATCCGTTCCTTGTCTACTAGTTCCACTTGAATTAATCTTTCTAAAATATTTAATCCGATAACACGGCCAGTACCATGCGGGGTTTGTATACGTTGATCTAAATCAGGAAGTTGTTCCTTTGCTGCCTCATATTCATCATTCTCATATTTTAAGCAACACATTAAGCGACCACATAAACCAGAGATTTTTGCAGGATTTAATGATAAATTTTGATCCTTTGCCATTTTGATGGATACAGGTTCAAAATCTCCTAAAAAAGTAGAACAACAAAGCATACGACCACATGGACCAATACCACCTAGCATCTTCGCTTCATCACGAACACCAATTTGTCTTAGTTCAATTCTTGTTCTAAAAATTGCCGCTAAGTCCTTCACTAGTTCGCGGAAATCGATCCGACCATCCGCAGTAAAATAGAAAATAATCTTATTACGATCGAATGTATACTCTACATCTACAAGTTTCATATCAAGATTATGCTCTACTACCTTTTGTTGACAGACTTGATATGCTTCTTTTGCAGCATGTTTGTTCTCTTCAACAATGGTACGATCATTTTCATTTGCAATACGAATAACCTTTTTTAGCGGTAATACAACGTCGTTTTCATCAACTTGCTTTTTGGTAATAACTACTTTTCCGTATTCAATACCTCTTACCGTTTCTACAATGACAAACTCATTTTCAGAGATATCGAACTGATTTGGATCAAAGTAATATACCTTTCCGGCCTTCTTAAAGCGAACACCTACTACATCATACAAAACGGTCATCCCTCCTGCAACCGCAACACTAACTGTTCGAACACAAGCTGCGCATTTACATTAGCGTTGATTCTATTTTTTGCCTCTAATATATTAAAGAGAGCTGATACAATGCGCTTCTGAGCATAGGAAAACGATTCAAACATCTCTTTCTGCTCATGAAAAACAAGACGATCTTCTTCTCCAAGTTGAACATATAGTAAATCCTTATAAATAAGGAGTAACATATCTAAACCTTGTTGTAATTGTTCTTTCTCTCCAAAGTGTTTTCCCCATTTTTCTTGTACAAAAAAAATAGAGGTTTTATCTTTTTCGAGCGCTTCACATAATTTTATCACTAAAGCTCGTGCTTGTGCAAACCATTCATCACTACATAAAGCTAAAGCTTCATCAAAACTATTTGTGAGTTGAGCAGCAAGTGTCGATAAAGATGCTGTAATACCTTCTTCCTGTAATCTTCTAATTAAAGATTCCGTAGGTAACGGTCTAAACGTAACAACTTGGCAGCGAGATAAAATCGTATTTAAAATTTGATGACTTTGTTCAGTAAGTAAAATAGCGGTTGTATCACTACTTGGTTCTTCTAAAAATTTCAAAAGTGTATTTGCCGCATTTGCTGTCATACGATCTGCGTGCTCAATAATATATAATTTTTTATTTGCCTCTAATCCTGTTTTTGAAAACTCTTCTTGTAAATCATGAATTTGCTGCTTCTTAATAGATAATCCGTCTGGTTTTACAATATGTAAGTTAGGGTGGTTACCTGAATCAATTCGCTTACAATTTGTGCATACATGGCAGGGCTCTACTCCATTCCGCTGAGAACAGAGGAAACTCTTTGCCATTTGAATTGCTGTCGCAAACTTTCCCGTACCTTTCCCTCCCTCTAACAAGTAAGCGTGGGATATACGCTCTTTTGCAATGCTATTCATCAACATTTTTACACCGATGGGTTGTATAGCAGAAAGCTGCTCCCACGTCTTCATCATAATGCATACCTCACTTATTTCATTCTTTCCTTCTATTATAACAATTTATCTTCTATAATCTGAACAACTTCTTCTATAAGTTTTTCCATCGGCTGATCAGCATTTACCAATACAATACGATCCGAGAAACGTTCTACAACTTGTAAATACCCTTCGCGCACACGTTTATGGAAAGAGATATCTTCCATATCTAGTCGATTTACTTCACGTCCTGCATCTTTTTCAATTCGAGCCAAACCAACCTCAGGCTCAATGTCTAGATAAATTGTTAAACTAGGCATACAGTCCTCTGTTGCGAAACGATTTATTTCAAATACCTTATCCATACCCAACCCTCTTGCATAGCCTTGATATGCTAAAGAACTATCTATAAAACGATCACATAGCACGAGATAGTTCTCATTAAGTGCTGGCATAACTTTTTCTACTAAATGCTGTCTGCGCGCAGCAGCATAAAGAAGCGCTTCTGTACGTGCTTCCATCATCGTATATTCTTGTTTATGTAAAATCGTCCTAATGTCCTCAGAAATTGCAATACCACCTGGTTCCCTTGTCGCCATTACCTTTTGTGCTTTTTGTTCAAAATATGGTAATAAGCTTTTAATTAACGTTGTTTTACCTGAACCTTCTGGACCCTCAATTGTTACAAATAATCCCTTCATCCTAAAACCTACTTTCTATATCATACACTTTCATATATTTCGTATTACCTTGAAAACGAGCTCCTGCTCTCTCTAAATACATAATTTGCTCTTTATGCTCTGAAGTAATTCTCTCTCCATACATAACCAATGGAATTCCAGGTGGATACGGAATTACCATTTCCGCCGCTATCATTCCAACAGCCTCTTCTATAGATACTATCTTTGTTCCATATCCTTCTAGTTGTTTATACGTATACGGCAAAGGAGAGAATTCACCTTTATAAGTATAACGAATAGATTCCCTCTTGTCTTTCACGTCATAATGTTGCAATGCTACTCGGATCATCTCTATAACCTTCATATACTCCTCATTTACTTGCAGGGGTAAAATAAATAGGACATTGTACGGATCAGCCATCTCTGTATATATACCGACATTTTCAAATACGGACTGTAATTCGTACCCTGATAACTGACAACGAGTTTGTACGGTAACCTTTAGCTCGTCTTGCAACGGATATTCTAAAATGGCGATTTGTGGAATAGAACGTAACTGTTCCTTAAATCTCCGTAAAAACTCAACAATTTCACCATGTCCTTCTTCTTTTATACGCGCCATTGTAAAGCGTGCTATATCCAAGGAAGCCATAATTGGATACGATGGACTACTAGATTGTAGCATACTTAAATAAGTAGTAACCTTCTCTTCGTCTACTAAGTGACCATTTATATGTAAATAGGAACCCATTGTCATTGCGGGTAATGTTTTATGTGCAGAATGAACTACAATATCTGCACCATATGTTAACGCTGATTTTGGGAATGGTTCTCCCAAACAAAGATGTGCCCCATGTGCCTCATCTACCAAAACAGGGATTTTATGTGCATGTGCAAAAGCGATGCTTGCCTCTAAATCCATCCCCATACCATAATAATTAGGATGCGTTAAAATGAGTGCTTTCGCATTTGGATATTTTCCAATTGCTTTCTTAATAATTTCATTACGAACTCCCACTGGTACGTTATAAGCTTCATCAATCCATGGATCTAAAAAAATGGGATTTGCTCCCGCTAGTTTTAAACCATTAATAATTGATTTATGACAATTTCTTTGTACAAGAACAATATCATGTTCCCTGCAACAAGACAAAATCATTGCTAAGTTCCCGACTGTTGAACCATTAATTAAAAAATAACTTCTCTTTGTATCATACACTTCAGTCAATAATTGTTGTGCCTCATCTATACATTCAAACGGACTATGCAAATCATCCAGTCCTGCTAACTCAGTTACATCAATAGATAGAATATCTTTAAACTCTCTTATTGCCTTCTGAGGGAAGTTTAAACCATTCTTATGACCTGGAACATGAAAAGATAACGCCCCTCTTTCTTTAAACTCTATTAACGCCTCATATAAAGGCATATGATTTTGATTCATCTACATCTCTTCCTTATAATTCATTCTCCATCTATTATACAGAACAAAAAAAATAATAGGCATATGCCTATTTAAAAATATGATACTTCTAATTTTCGAAGTTGCTTTAAATAATGTATATATTTTGGATCATCTGTCTCTGTGTTCACCATATCCTTTTCACATTCATAACATATTAAATTATTATAAACATATATACCTTCTTTTCTTTTTGTCTCACAAACAATACAAACTTCACTTTGTAATTTCATAACCTTCCCTCCCTATTTAAGTGAACCTATTTTATACTTCTAATCCTTAACAATTTCCAGAAAAATATACACCCATCTCTTATATAATATGATTAACTCTTGGGCAACGTGTTTGTATTACCATTACTTCTTTCCCATTCTTTTTAACAATACAAAAAAACACGAGTCAAATGACTCGTGTTTTAGTTGCTTGGCGACGTCCTACTCTCACAGGGACAAGGTCCCAACTACCATCGGCGCTAGAGAGCTTAACTTCCGTGTTCGGTATGGGAACGGGTGTGACCTCTCTGCCATCATCACCAAACTATTGAAGGCATATTCCTTCAAAACTAGATAACATTTGCTACATATTATATGGTTAAGTCCTCGATCTATTAGTATTCGTCAGCTCCACATGTCACCATGCTTCCACCTCGAACCTATCAACCTGATCATCTTTCAGGGATCTTACTAGCTTACGCTATGGGAAATCTCATCTTGAGGGGGGCTTCATGCTTAGATGCTTTCAGCACTTATCCCTTCCGCACATAGCTACCCAGCTATGCCCTTGGCAGAACAACTGGTACACCAGCGGTGCGTCCATCCCGGTCCTCTCGTACTAAGGACAGCTCCTCTCAAATTTCCTACGCCCACGACGGATAGGGACCGAACTGTCTCACGACGTTCTGAACCCAGCTCGCGTACCGCTTTAATGGGCGAACAGCCCAACCCTTGGGACCGACTACAGCCCCAGGATGCGATGAGCCGACATCGAGGTGCCAAACCTCCCCGTCGATGTGGACTCTTGGGGGAGATAAGCCTGTTATCCCCGGGGTAGCTTTTATCCGTTGAGCGATGGCCCTTCCATGCGGAACCACCGGATCACTAAGCCCGACTTTCGTCCCTGCTCGACTTGTAGGTCTCGCAGTCAAGCTCCCTTATGCCTTTGCACTCTACGAATGATTTCCAACCATTCTGAGGGAACCTTTGGGCGCCTCCGTTACACTTTAGGAGGCGACCGCCCCAGTCAAACTGCCCACCTGACACTGTCTCCCGGGTCGATAAGACCCGTAGGTTAGAATTTCAATACAGTCAGGGCGGTATCCCACCAGCGCCTCCACCGAAGCTAGCGCTCCGGTTTCAATGGCTCCCGCCTATCCTGTACAAACTGTACCAAAATTCAATATCAGGCTACAGTAAAGCTCCACGGGGTCTTTCCGTCCTGTCGCGGGTAACCTGCATCTTCACAGGTACTATAATTTCACCGAGTCTCTGGTTGAGACAGTGCCCAAATCGTTACACCTTTCGTGCGGGTCGGAACTTACCCGACAAGGAATTTCGCTACCTTAGGACCGTTATAGTTACGGCCGCCGTTTACTGGGGCTTCAGTTCAGAGCTTCGCTTACGCTAACCCCTCTCCTTAACCTTCCAGCACCGGGCAGGTGTCACCCCCTATACTTCGCCTTACGGCTTCGCAGAGAGCTGTGTTTTTGCTAAACAGTCGCTTGGGCCTATTCACTGCGGCTTTCCGTTAAGAAAGCACCCCTTCTCCCGAAGTTACGGGGTCATTTTGCCGAGTTCCTTAACCAGAGTTCTCTCGCACACCTTAGGATTCTC
>NC_011772.1:12500-27500 GCF_000021305.1 Bacillus cereus G9842 | reverse complement strand
TGCCAATCGAACCGCTGTTTTCGGTCCGATACCTGGCAACTTCATAAAACTATCGATTAGTTTTGATATTGGCTCTGGATAATGCATGTATCAATATCCCCCTAGAACATTCCACCTGGTAAGTTTAAGCCTTTTGTAAATTTACCCATTGTAGAGTTTGATAGCTCATCGGCCTTTTTAAGTGCATCATTTGTTGCAGCTAACACTAAGTCTTGTAACATTTCGATATCTTCTGGATCTACAACTTCTTCTTTAATCTTCACTTCAAGAATTTGCTTGTGACCATTTGCAATAACTGTAATCATTCCGCCGCCAGCTGTACCTTCAACTGTTTTTTCACCAAGCTCTTCTTGTGCTTTCGCCATGTCTTTTTGCATCTTTTGCATTTGTTTCATCATGTTATTCATATTTCCCATTCCGCCACGCATCATAATTAATTCCTCCTAATTATTATTACTCTTTTATTTCAATGAGTTCTTGTCCTACTAATTTCACTGCCTCTTCTATAAGAGGGTCTTCCTTTTTCTCCGGGCTTTCTTCAGACTCTCCACCTTCACGTTGTAAAAAGTCTTCACGGATTTTACCCCATTCACTTTTTGGAATGGCAATCATATTTAACCTTTTACTTAGCAATTCAAATAAAGCTTGTTCTACTGTATCCATAGCTTCTCGATTTTCGCTCGCCATTTTACAGTGAATCTCATATTGAAATGCTAAAACGTAAGTGTCATCTGAAGCTGCCACTGGTTCACTATTTTCTAGTAAAACAGCAAACGCTACTTTGTTATATGATTTGAGTCTTCCTAACAACTCACCCCATACAGCTTTTAATTGTTCTAAATCTTGACGCTTCGCTTGTTTTAATACTTCATTTACACGCCCGATAGGAATCTTCATACTTCCTGTTCGTACGGGTTTTGGTGTTGCACGTGTCTCTCTTACTTCCTGTTGTACACCAGCTGGCACACCGTTCTTTTTGACTTGCTCTAACTCTTTCTCCAATTGCTGCATCCTGTTCATAATTGCTTGCAAACGATCCGTACCGTTTGCTTGCATCATAAACTGTTGACACAACTGCACCATAACAACTTCTAAGAAAATACGCGGATGATTTGTCCACTTCATTTCCTGTTGTCCCTTACTAAGGGTATGAATAATCTCATAGATCACTTCCGGTTGCATTTCTTCACTCAACTTACGGAATTGATCATCTACAATTACTCGTTCCAACATATGTTCTAGTTGCGGTGAAGTTTGATATAAAAGCATATCACGATAATAGTAAATGAAATCCTCCATAAAACGAACTGGATCCTTCCCTTTACTCATCATTTCATCTATGATCTGTAATGCTCTTGATACATCATTTTCACGTATGCATTCTACTAAATTGCCTAAGTATTGCTGAGAAACAGATCCTGTTACCGCCAATACATCTTCTGTCGTAACAATCTCATCACTATAAGATATAGCCTGATCAATAAGACTAAGCGCGTCACGCATACCACCTTCAGCAGCACGTGCAACAATTTGTAATGCTTCATCTTCCACTTGCGTACCTTCATTCGTCACGACTGTTGATAATCTCTCAACAATATCATTCACTGATATTTTTCGGAATTCAAAACGCTGACAACGCGAAATAATTGTAGGCGGGATCTTATGAGGTTCTGTTGTCGCCAAAATAAAGATAACATGTCCTGGCGGCTCTTCTAAGGTTTTTAAAAGCGCATTGAATGCACCCATAGAAAGCATGTGAACTTCATCAATAATGTATACTTTATATTCTACAGCACTTGGAGCATATTTTACTTTATCTCTAATATCTCGAATTTCATCTACACCGTTATTTGAAGCCGCATCAATTTCTAATACATCTGAAATGGATCCTTGTGTAATTCCTAAACAAGAAGGACATTCATTACAAGGTTCAGCTACCGGAGCATGTTCACAGTTAATTGCTTTTGCAAATACTTTTGCAATTGTCGTTTTTCCTGTTCCCCTCGGACCAGAAAATAAATAAGCATGTGAAACTTTCTCTTGAAGAAGGGCATTTTGCAACGTTTTTGTCACGTGCTTTTGACCGACTACATCTTCGAACTTTTGCGGTCTCCATGTTCGGTATAACGCTTGGTATGACACGAAAATACGGCCTCCCTCAAAGGTTATTATCTCATTTATTATAACCCATTCTGTTTATAGATTCCAAAAGTTATTTTCTATACAAAAAACTCACCTTTGTATTAAGGTGAGTTTTGTATACATATATAACTGCCGTGCACCCTCCGTCGATTACGTACCATAAGCGTTACTCAAGCAGTTAGCTCGGTTCAGGCACTCCTGCGGCACACGAGAAGACCCGCTTATTGCTGCTTCCTTCCGGACCTGACAAGGTTCACGGGGTCCCGTTGCGCAGGACCCAAACGTCAACACCACTTACTTAAGGCAGACCTTACAGCAACATAACCTCGAGAGGGGATTCGGCCTCGCTAGAGCGGATTGCGAGTATAGGGCACCGCTACCTCCCCGCTTAGCACGGCAAAGTTAAAACCAATATTCGGTTGCCTTCATTAAAGGCATTATCAGTATAACTTGTTTCTTTATAAAATGCAAATACGTTAGTTCCCATTGCTTTTCTCCAATTTTTTTATCGCTTTTCTTTTTTTACGAAGCTCTCTAAAAAAGTTTGTTAACAACGTACCGCATTCTTCCTCAAGTACACCAGTTACTACTTCACATTGATGATTGAATCGTTCATCCGTTAAAAGATTCATCAATGTCCCTGCACATCCGCCCTTCGGATCACTTGCACCATATACAACTCGCTTCACTCGCGATAAAACAATTCCACCCGCACACATTGGACAAGGTTCTAATGTTACATACAATGTTGCATCTTCTAAACGCCATGTCCCTAATTTTTTACACGCCTCATCTATCGCTAGCAACTCAGCATGAGCTATTGATCTTTGCTCAGTTTCCCTTAAATTATGAGCAACACTAATTACCTCACCATCTAACACTATAACTGCTCCAATTGGTACTTCCTGCATTTCCTCCGCCTTTTTAGCTTCTTCTATCGCTAATTGCATAAAATAAATATCTCGATCTTGTTCCATAACATAGTCCTTTCATTACAAATAAAGTACACTTATTTCCATTTACTGCACAGGGGATAACTTTTACAAATTCAATCCACCCTAAAAGAAAAAGAGAGGGATTACATATGAAAAATACCGCCTTGCTCATTATCGATATGATTAATGATTTTCAATTTTCCCACGGACCCATTCTAGCTCAAAAATGCGAAACTATAACAAACCCTATTTTACAATTAAAGAAAAAAATGAAATCCTTCGGCTATCCTATAATTTACGTTAATGACCATTATCAACTTTGGAGATCTGATATCGACCAACTTATTACTCATTGTACAAATAAATATAGTGAAAATATAATTCATAAGATTGCTCCAAGTTCTGATGATTACATTTTTATTAAACCACATTATTCCGCTTTTTATGAAACACCTTTAAATTCATTACTAGGTTATTTAAAAATAGAAAATCTAATATTAACAGGAGTTGCCGGGAATATATGCATCCTATTTACAGCTAATGATGCTCATATGAGAAATTATAAATTGTATGTACCACAGGATTGTATCGCCTCTAACAACGACCAAGATAATATACATGCTTTAAAAATAATGGAAACTACATTGAAAGCAAATATAACATCGTCATCCAAAATAAAATTTAATTAATACATATATCTATTTTCTAACTTTTTATATCAAATTAACCCACTCGCTTCCCTCTTGTGCTACAATAATTCTGTTTTGTGTTTTTAGTAGTCACGGTAAATCACTGATTGAAAGGAGGAAACAGCGTGACCGGAGTACCATTTATCACGGTTGAAGGACCAATTGGTGTTGGAAAAACTTCACTTGCGAAGGAAATTTCAACTCACATGCAACTCCACTTACTAAAAGAGATTGTTGATGAAAATCCCTTTTTAGGAAAGTTTTATGAAGACATCGACGAATGGAGTTTTCAAACAGAGATGTTCTTTCTTTGTAATAGATACAAACAATTAGAAGATATTAACATAAAGTATTTGAATCAAAGGAAACCAGTAGTAGCAGATTACCATATCTTTAAAAATTTAATTTTTGCATCCCGCACATTAAAAGACTCTCAATATGACAAGTACATGCAAATTTATCGTATCCTTACACAAGATATGCCTGTGCCAAATGTCATTGTTTATTTAACAGCTAGCCTAGAAACATTGCAAAAACGAATCGCCTTGCGCGGAAGAGAATTTGAAAAAAACATGGATCCAAATTACTTACTACAGCTCACAAAAGATTATGAAACAGCAATGGATACTTTTAGAAAAGATCATCCGGAGATACCAGTATTGAAATTTAATGGAGACGATATGGATTTTGTAAAAAATCCTGATGATTTAAACGTCATCCTATCTGCCCTTCAAAATACTCTCTTAAAGGAGTCGAAATAATAATGAATTTAAGGCAAAAATATGATATACCCAATGATGCAGTAATCACTATCGCCGGAACGGTAGGTGTGGGTAAATCAACTATGACAACTGCATTAGCTAATGCTTTAGGTTATCGCACATCATTTGAAAAAGTAGATTCCAATCCATATTTGGACAAATTCTATGCGGACTTCACTCGCTGGAGCTTCCACCTACAAGTGTACTTTTTAGCAGAACGATTTAAGGAACAAAAAAGAATTTTTGAATATGGTGGCGGTTTTGTTCAAGATCGTTCCATTTACGAAGACACTGGAATTTTCGCAAAGATGCATCATGAAAAAGGTACAATGACGGAAACTGATTATGAAACATACAAAGGTTTATTTGACGCTATGGTCATGACTCCTTACTTCCCTCATCCAGACTTATTAATTTACTTAGAAGGTTCTTTCGATGATATTGTCGATCGCATTCAAGAACGTGGGCGCCCAATGGAACAGCAAACACCAATTGAGTACTGGAAAGAAATGCATGGACGTTATGAAAACTGGATTAACAACTTTAATTCATGTCCTGTATTACGCTTAAATATTAATGAGTACGATATTTTAAAAGATGGTGATTCAATCGAACCAATCATTAAAAAAATTGGCCATTTTTTAAAACAAACACGTAAACTTGTAAAATAAAAAACCCGTGCATATGCACGGGTTTTCCTATTAAATTACTTCTTCTTTGTTGGAGCAATAATTTCACTCTCAGGTTTTCCTGCGTTAATACGCTGACGAACAGTACTTGTACTAATATCGTATGCTTCAGCAATCTCTTTAACAGTCATTTCTTTCCCGTTAATTACTGCCGTTAATACTTTACCTGTACGTTTTGGAGCTGCCTCTTTCTTTACAGCTGGTTTTTCAACCTTTTTTGGTGCCTCTACTTTTGTCTCAGCTTGCTTTACATCACAAGTGCAACCACAAAGTTTACGGAATGTATCATCGCTTATAATGCGTGACACATTTGCACCACTGTTTAAAATTCTATTGTTCTTACAGACAGGACATTGTACATAATATAAAGTTTTTCCATCTAAAGGAAACGTTTGTATAATAAGATCCATGTTGACTCCTTTCATATCTATGAAGATAATCATCGGAATATGAGTGTGTAATAAGGACAAAATTACCTTACACCATACTTTATGATTGGTTTTAAAATAAAAACTCGTTACGTGTTGGTAACGAGTTCTCCAATCTCCACTTATATGCGCTGTTGTCAATTATATCTGGAGGAGGTAGAGGGATTCGAACCCCCGCGCGACTCTCGCCGCCTGTCGGTTTTCAAGACCGATCCCTTCAGCCAGACTTGGGTATACCTCCATATTGACATCAAATATAATATCAAAAGAAAAACAGTTAGTCAACCCTACTAAAATAAATTATGAGGAAAGGAAAATTTTACTTTCCCCTTCCTACATTACAGTACTGACAACGCTCATAATTACCAATCACTCATACCGATGAATGTTTAAATTTACTTAATAACTGTTTTTCCTCCCATATAAGGGCGAAGAACTTCTGGAATTATAATTGTACCATCTTCTTGTTGGTAGTTTTCTAAAATAGCTGCAACCGTACGTCCAATTGCAAGACCAGATCCATTTAATGTATGGACATGTTCTGGTTTTCCATTTGGCTCACGGCGGAAACGGATATTTGCACGTCTCGCTTGGAAAGCTTCAAAATTACTACAAGAAGAAATTTCACGATATGTGCCATAGCTTGGAATCCATACTTCAATATCGTATTTCTTCGCTGCTGTAAATCCTAAATCGCCTGTGCACATGCTCATAACGCGATATGGCAACTCTAATAATTGTAACACGCGTTCTGCATCATTTGTTAATTTTTCTAACTCTTCATAAGAATCTTCTGGTTTTACGAACTTCACAAGCTCTACTTTATTGAACTGATGCTGGCGAATTAAACCGCGTGTATCGCGACCAGCTGAACCTGCTTCAGAGCGGAAGCAAGAGCTAAATGCAGCATATCTTATAGGCAATTGCTCTTTATTTAAAATCTCATCCCGATGCATATTCGTTACAGGTACTTCAGCTGTTGGAATTAAGAAATAATCTTCACTTTCAATACGGAATGCATCTTCTTCAAACTTTGGAAGTTGTCCTGTTCCTGTCATACTTGCACGGTTTACCATATATGGAGGTAATACTTCTTCATATCCATGCTCATCAGTATGAAGATCAAGCATAAAGCTAATTAAAGCACGCTCTAATCTTGCACCAGCACCTTTGTAAAATACGAAGCGGCTTCCTGTTACTTTCCCAGCGCGTTCAAAATCTAAAATTCCTAAATCAGTAGCAAGATCCCAATGTGGTTTTGGTTCAAAAGTAAATTCTTTCACTTCTCCCCAAGTACGCGCTACTACATTATCATCCTCTGTTTCACCGACTGGAGCAGACTCATGAGGGATATTTGGAATAGATAACATTAATCTTTCTAAGTCTTCTTCAACTGTGCGAAGTTCGTTATCAAAATCCTTTACTTTTTCTCCAACCTCACGCATTTCTAAAATTAGAGCTTCTGCATCTTTCTTTTCGCGCTTTAATACAGAGATTTGTTGAGACACTTCATTACGTTTACTTTTTAATTCTTCTGTCTGAACAAGTAGTTCTCTTCTTCTCGTATCAAGTTCTTCAAAACGTCCGAAATCAGTTAGATCTTCACCTCTATGCTGTAATTTCGCTTTTACTTCTTCAAAGTTTGTACGTAAAAATTTAATATCAAGCATTATATACTCCTCCTTTTATTTTATAAAACACAAAAAACTCCCGTCCCTATATAAAGGGACGGGAGTTAACCCGCGTTGCCACCCTAGTTGAAAGCATTACCGCTTTCCTCTCAAGTAGAAATAACGGCTCTTCACCGGGAATGCTTACTAATCCAAAAGATGTTCCACATTCCATTCCAGGATGGATTCACAAACTGTTTCTATCGATTTCCACCAACCATCGACTCTCTATAAGAAACAACATTTGTTACTATTTCCTATCAACACGCTTATTTTATAAAATTGTTACCATCAATTTACTATAATCTTATACAAGTTGCAAGTTACTTATACAACTTTTTTCATTTTCGCTTCTTTTACCATTTCAACAAAGTATGCTGTGACACGATGATCATCTGTTAATTCCGGATGGAATGAAGCAGCTAAAAACTGATCTTGTCTTACCGCTACCATTCGGTCACCATGCTTAGAAAGCACTTCAACATTATCAGCTACTTCTACAACATACGGCGCACGGATAAATACACCAACGAAGTCTTCACCCACGCCTTCAATTGAAAGCGCAGCTTCAAAACTATCCTTTTGGCGTCCGAACGCATTGCGCTCAACTGTAATATCCATAGCACCAATATGTGCTTCTTCATAGCCAATAAGTGTTTTCGCAAGAAGAATCATCCCTGCACATGTACCAAACATTGGTTTACCAGACTTTGCAAATGTGCGAAGTGGTTCCATGAAAGCATACTTATCAATAAGACGGCGCATTGTTGTACTTTCACCGCCTGGTAAAATAAGACCATCAATCTCTTCAAGTTGCTCTATACGCTTTACAACAACAGCTTCGGCACCACTTGCTTCAACTGATTTTACATGTTCACGAACTGCACCTTGAAGACCTAGTACACCGATTTTCACCATTTTAAAGTTCTCCTTTAATTACCATCCACGCTCTTGCATGCGTTGTTCTGGTAATAACGTTGAAATTTCGATACCTTTCATTGCATTACCTAACCCTTTAGAAAGGCTTGCAATTAGTTCGTAATCTTCATAATGAGTCGTTGCTTCAACGATTGCACGTGCAAATCTCTCTGGGTTTTCTGATTTGAAGATACCAGATCCAACAAATACCCCATCAGCACCAAGTTGCATCATTAATGCAGCATCTGCTGGTGTTGCTACACCACCTGCCGCAAAGTTTACAACTGGTAAGCGACCAAGACGTTTAATTTCAAGTAATACTTCGTAAGGAGCACCAGTATTTTTTGCATATGTCATTAACTCATCTTCACGTAGACTCGCAACTTGACGGATTTCTGCATTGACTTGGCGCATATGACGCACTGCCTCTACAATGTTTCCTGTTCCTGGTTCACCTTTTGTACGAAGCATAGATGCACCTTCTGCAATACGACGTGCAGCTTCTCCGATATCACGGCAACCACATACAAATGGAACTGTGTAATCACGTTTATTTAAATGGTACACTTCATCAGCAGGAGTTAATACTTCACTCTCATCGATATAGTCTACCCCTAATGATTCTAATACACGTGCTTCTACAAGGTGACCGATACGGCATTTTGCCATAACCGGAATTGACACTGCACCCATAACTTCTTCAACGATTGTTGGGTCTGCCATACGAGAAACGCCACCTGCTGCACGAATGTCTGCTGGTACACGCTCTAATGCCATAACGGCAACTGCGCCTGCCTCTTCTGCAATTTTTGCTTGTTCAGCGTTAATTACGTCCATAATAACGCCGCCTTTTTGCATTTCTGCCATTCCACGTTTTACACGCTCTGTCCCTGTTACATTTGTCATGTACAAAAACCCCCCTAGGTGAATTGCTTTCCCCCGTTAAAGGCGAAAATTAAGAATACTCTTACATTCTACCACTAACTATCAGATGCTTGTCTACTACTTTTTCATAAAGTCGGTATGAAAAATAGGAATAAAAAAAAAGCCCCTACCATGAGGAGCTTTTAAAACCAACCTTTTACTGTATCAACAGCACTATTCCACATACCACTAAAGAATGAACCAATTCCGCGCATAGCACGAGTAAACCAGTTTGCTTCTTCTACTTCAGATGTTGTTACAAGATCCACTTGCAACGACTTACCAGTTAAAAATCCAGGGTCGTTTGTATCTTTTGGCGTAATTACCATTTGACCAAGCGCAGCTCCCTTTTTAATAGGTGCTTCTTGTCCCTTACTTGATTCTTTTAATTCTGTTTTATAAACATCTTTACTTCCTTTTGGCACTGGAAGTGAAATAGCTTGTTTCGTTTGAACTGCTACATCTTTATCTTTCGCATTTTCTACTCTTACTGTTTCTTGTCCTTTTACTGAAGAACCTTTTTTATACATTTGTTTCACTTCAAAGTTAGCAAATCCATAATCATATAGCTTCTTTGTTTCATCAAAACGTGCTGTATGAGAACTTGTTTTAATAACTACAGAAATAAAACGCATACCGTTTCTTTCAACCGTACCAGTGAAGCAATCTCCTGCTTCTGGAGTTGAGCCTGTTTTCAGACCATCTACGCCATCATATTCTTTAACTAAGCCCTTTAACATCCAGTTCCAGTTTGACATTGCAAACTTCTCTTTTTCTGGACGGAATTCTTTTTTAGGAATTTTTGCTGTATCTAACACTTTTGGATAATCTTTAATTAAATGTTGTGCTAAAGTTGCAACATCCTTTGCAGACATTTTATTTTCTTCATCCGCTGTTGTTCCTTCAGGATGCATTCCCTTTAAATCTTTATTCGTTAAACCTGTAGAATTGACAAATTTATAATTTTTCAATCCTAGTTCTTTCGATTTATCATTCATCATTTTTACGAAATCTACTTCTTTACCTGCAATTGCTTCTGCTAATGCAATTGTTGCACCATTTGCAGAAAAGATTGCCATTGCCTCATATAACTCTTTTACTGTATAAGAGCCACCATTTTCTAACGCAACATTTGATAATGAAGCATCTTGTGAAACCTTATATGCATATTCAGAAACCTTAATTTTCTGGTCCCACTTAAGTTTTCCTTTATCCACTGCTTCATGAACTAAATATTCACTCATCATCTTTGTCATACTAGCAATGGATAATAATTCATCTGCATTCTTTTGATATACAATTTTCCCAGAATTCGCTTCTACTAAAATTGCCGCACCTGCTTCAATGTTTAAAGCGGCTCCTGTTTCAGCTGATGCATTGCTATATGGCATAAAAATGCTACAAGCTAGTGTAATCACTGTTACCAAAGCAATGAATCTTTTGCAAAACATACCTTTCACTTTTGTTACCCCCAATATCTATGTACTCACATAACCGTTATTCTAACATAATCAAAAAAAAATAGACAGAGATATCAAATCTCTGTCTATTTGTATATAAGACATTATAATGAGTAGTTTGGAGCCTCTTTTGTAATTTGTACGTGATGAGGATGGCTTTCACGTAAGCCAGCACCTGACATACGAATGAATTGTGCATTCTCGCGTAAGAATTCTAAATCCTGTGCCCCGCAATATCCCATACCCGCACGTAAGCCACCAACTAATTGGTGAACTGTATCTGCTAAAGGTCCTTTATATGGCACTCGTCCTTCGATACCTTCTGGGACAAGTTTTTTATTTCCTTCTTGGAAGTAACGATCTTTACTTCCTTTTTCCATCGCACCGACAGAACCCATACCACGATACACTTTAAATTGACGACCTTGGTAAATTTCAGTTTCTCCAGGACTTTCGGCAACACCAGCAAACATACTACCTAGCATAACAACATGTGCTCCTGCTGCTAAAGCTTTCACCATATCACCAGAGTACTTAACACCGCCATCAGCGATAACTGGAATACCGTGTTTACGAGCTTCGGTTGCACAATCATAAACTGCTGTTAATTGTGGTACACCAACACCAGCTACAACGCGTGTTGTACAAATAGAACCTGGTCCAATACCAACTTTAACTACGTTTGCACCAGCTTCAATTAATGCTTTCGTTGCTTCAGCTGTAGCAACATTTCCAGCGATGATATTTAATGATGGATATTTAGCACGAACTTCTTTTACCTTATCAATAACACCTTTAGAATGCCCATGGGCTGTATCAAGTACAATTGCATCTACACTAGCTTTTACTAATGCATCTATACGAAGCATAGCATCAGCTGTTACACCAACTGCTGCTCCAACTAATAAGCGTCCTTGCTTATCCTTAGCAGAGTTTGGAAATTCAATTACTTTTTCAATATCTTTTATTGTAATAAGCCCTTGTAATACACCGTTATTATCAACAAGAGGGAGTTTTTCAATTTTATACTTTTGTAGGATCTTTTCAGCTTCTTCCAGTGTAGTACCAACTGGAGCTGTAATTAACTGTTCTTTTGTCATTACGTCAGAAATTTTGATTGAGTAGTCTTGGATGAAACGCATATCACGGTTTGTAATAATACCAACTAATTTTCGCTCATCTAAATTATTTACAACCGGTACACCTGAGATACGATATTTTCCCATAAGATGTTCTGCATCATATACTTGATGTTCTGGAGTTAAGAAGAAAGGATCTGAAATAACGCCGCTTTCAGAGCGCTTTACTTTATCAACTTGCTCTGCTTGTTGCTCAATAGACATATTCTTATGAATAATTCCTAAACCACCTTGGCGAGCCATTGCAATAGCCATGTCAGCTTCTGTTACTGTATCCATTCCTGCACTAATTAACGGGATGTTTAGCTGTAAGCTTTCAGATAAAACTGTTTTAACACTTACTTCTCTTGGTAATATATCTGACCTAGCTGGTACAAGTAATACATCATCAAAAGTCAAACCTTCTTTAACAAATTTAGATTCCCACATAATTGTTCCCCCTATGATACCAGAAATTATTATTAGTAGCTTATCAATTGGTTAAAATACTGTCAAGGACGTATATATATGTTAGAATTTTTAGAAAATAAAAGGAGCGTAATATATGCATCAAACATCTTATACTTGGCAGCAGTTAAGTTTCTTTTTTTCATCTCAAAATGTACAACGTTATCTTGCCCGTTGTTATGAAAAATCCTCTATTCAGGATGCCGAAAAAAAAAGTTTTGAAAATTGTTATCCCTTTATTTATTACCTAGAACACGGGAAAAATTATTATGAATTATATAAGAAAGCTCCATTTTCTATTCAACCAATGTTGTTATTTTATGGAATTAGTCAACTTTTTAAAGCATGTCTACTAACCATTGATCCTAACTATCCTGAATCCACTACTGTTTTAGCTCATGGCGTTACAACTCGCAAACGAAAAAAACAAGGGTATCAATTTTTAGAAGATGAGGTGAAGATACAAAAAAACGGATTGTTTACTCATGTTGCAGAACAACTGTTTCACATGAAACACTTAGAAGCAGAAAAATTTAACATGCTAGAACTAATGGGAAATATTCCAGAATTACAAAATTTGTTTCGCTATAGTCAAAAAGGATCACCTTTATATAAAATCGATTCAACGATTAAAAATGAGCTCTCCTTTTCAGTCAACCTACTAGATCGATTACATATGACTAAAGAGAGATTTTCTCGCTACATTGAAACATCTTGTAAGCATTTATCAATGCGACACGTACCTGAGAAAACTAATGAATCGAATTTACTTTTTACGGCGCCCATTCAATCATGGAATCCTATGTACAGTACTCCTTTATACTATGAACATCTTACTAATACTTATTATTTACCACTTACGACTGATCCTAGAAATCCTAAGCCAGTATTACCTGAACTCCTTGTTCATTATTTATTGCTCTATAATTTAAGCATGATTTCTAGGTATGAAACAGATTGGTGGTATGACTTACTTGGAAGCTATGGCTCTGAAGATTATCCATTTATTTATCAATTTCTTAATATTTCTGCTCAAAAAATCCCTTACTATATTTCATCATTTTTACTAACAGAACCTAACCTATTTCATGGGAAATAAAAAAACACAAGTCAAAAGACTTGTGTTTTTAGTTGCTTGGCGACGTCCTACTCTCACAGGGACAAGGTCCCAACTACCATCGGCGCTAGAGAGCTTAACTTCCGTGTTCGGTATGGGAACGGGTGTGACCTCTCTGCCATCATCACCAAACTATGAAGGCATATTCCTTCAAAACTAGATAACATTGCTACATATTATATGGTTAAGTCCTCGATCTATTAGTATTCGTCAGCTCCACATGTCACCATGCTTCCACCTCGAACCTATCAACCTGATCATCTTTCAGGGATCTTACTAGCTTACGCTATGGGAAATCTCATCTTGAGGGGGGCTTCATGCTTAGATGCTTTCAGCACTTATCCCTTCCGCACATAGCTACCCAGCTATGCCCTTGGCAGAACAACTGGTACACCAGCGGTGCGTCCATCCCGGTCCTCTCGTACTAAGGACAGCTCCTCTCAAATTTCCTACGCCCACGACGGATAGGGACCGAACTGTCTCACGACGTTCTGAACCCAGCTCGCGTACCGCTTTAATGGGCGAACAGCCCAACCCTTGGGACCGACTACAGCCCCAGGATGCGATGAGCCGACATCGAGGTGCCAAACCTCCCCGTCGATGTGGACTCTTGGGGGAGATAAGCCTGTTATCCCCGGGGTAGCTTTTATCCGTTGAGCGATGGCCCTTCCATGCGGAACCACCGGATCACTAAGCCCGACTTTCGTCCCTGCTCGACTTGTAGGTCTCGCAGTCAAGCTCCCTTATGCCTTTGCACTCTACGAATGATTTCCAACCATTCTGAGGGAACCTTTGGGCGCCTCCGTTACACTTTAGGAGGCGACCGCCCCAGTCAAACTGCCCACCTGACACTGTCTCCCGGGTCGATAAGACCCGTAGGTTAGAATTTCAATACAGTCAGGGCGGTATCCCACCAGCGCCTCCACCGAAGCTAGCGCTCCGGTTTCAATGGCTCCCGCCTATCCTGTACAAACTGTACCAAAATTCAATATCAGGCTACAGTAAAGCTCCACGGGGTCTTTCCGTCCTGTCGCGGGTAACCTGCATCTTCACAGGTACTATAATTTCACCGAGTCTCTGGTTGAGACAGTGCCCAAATCGTTACACCTTTCGTGCGGGTCGGAACTTACCCGACAAGGAATTTCGCTACCTTAGGACCGTTATAGTTACGGCCGCCGTTTACTGGGGCTTCAGTTCAGAGCTTCGCTTACGCTAACCCCTCTCCTTAACCTTCCAGCACCGGGCAGGTGTCACCCCCTATACTTCGCCTTACGGCTTCGCAGAGAGCTGTGTTTTTGCTAAACAGTCGCTTGGGCCTATTCACTGCGGCTTTCCGTTAAGAAAGCACCCCTTCTCCCGAAGTTACGGGGTCATTTTGCCGAGTTCCTTAACCAGAGTTCTCTCGCACACCTTAGGATTCTCTCCTCGCCTACCTGTGTCGGTTTGCGGTACAGGCACCTTTTATCTCGCTAGAAGCTTTTCTTGGCAGCGGGGAATCAAAGACTTCGCTCCATAAGGAGCTTCCCCATCACAGCTCAGCCTTTACGATAAGCGGATTTGCCTACTTATCAGCCTAACTGCTTGGACGTGCACAACCAATCGCACGCTTCTTCTATCCTTCTGCGTCCCTCCATTGCTCAAACGATAAAGAGGTGGTACAGGAATATCAACCTGTTGTCCA
>NC_011772.1:0-7500 GCF_000021305.1 Bacillus cereus G9842 | reverse complement strand
GATATAAGTTTTGTTTTAAATTTAGTACTTGAGGCTCTCCATTTACAAGAGACAACATATTAATACCGAAACTTGTCTGAAGTGCTGTATGTTTATATAGATTGTTTAATAGTACGTTTGCATTGGCGTCACGACGTACTTCCATGACAATACGCATACCATTTCGGTCTGATTCATCACGTAAATCTGTAATACCTTCAATTTTCTTATCGCGAACTAATTCTGCGATTTTTTCAATTAATCGTGCCTTATTAACTTGATAAGGTAGTTCCGTTACGATAATAGATTGTTTACCATTTGATTTCTCTTCAATTTCAACTTTGGCACGAAGCATAATAGAACCGCGCCCTGTTTCATAAGCTCTACGGATGCCACTTCGACCTAAGATTAAACCTGATGTCGGGAAGTCTGGTCCAGGAATATATTCCATTAACTCCGCTATAGTAATATCCGGGTTATGACTTAATGCCAACACACCATCAATTACTTCGCCAAGTTGATGCGGCGGAATATTTGTTGCCATACCAACTGCAATACCTGTCGTACCGTTTACTAATAAATTAGGAAAACGCGCTGGTAATACAATCGGCTCTCTTTCCGAACCATCGTAGTTATCTTGATAATCAATTGTATTTTTTGAAATATCACGTATTAATTCCATAGAAATCTTAGACATTCTTGCCTCTGTATAACGCATTGCCGCTGCTGAATCTCCATCTACAGAACCGAAGTTACCATGCCCATCTACAAGCATATAACGTTGACTGAAATCTTGCGCCATACGTACCATTGTTTCATAAACGGCTGAATCACCATGAGGGTGATACTTCCCGATTACTTCACCGACAATACGTGCTGATTTCTTATACGCTTTATCAGCTGTAATTCCTAAATCATTCATCGCATATAAAACCCTACGATGCACAGGTTTTAATCCATCACGAACATCTGGTAATGCACGAGATACGATAACACTCATTGCGTAATCTAAAAATGAGGTACGCATTTCATGACTAATATTAATTTCTCGAATTCGTGCTTGTTGTTGATTGTCTGACATCAACGAGCACCTCCTCTTACGTTTCCGTTATACATACATTGATTTATATGTAGAAGACAGGAATACTTAGATTCCTGTCATTACTCATTTAAATATCAAGGTTTTTCACGTATTTTGCATTCTCTTGGATAAAGTTACGACGTGGTTCCACTTTATCACCCATTAAAATTTCAAATGTTTCATCTGCTTCTATTGCATCTTGAAGAGAAACTTGAAGTAACGAACGTACTTCTGGATCCATTGTCGTCTCCCATAGCTGAGTTGGATTCATCTCTCCAAGACCTTTATAACGTTGAATTCCTGGTTTCGGCTGGGCTGGTAACTCAGCTAATATTTTTTCAAGTTCTTTATCATTATAAGCATATTGAATTTTTTTACCTTGTTGCACCTTAAACAACGGTGGCTGTGCGATATATATATATCCACACTCAATTATTTGACGCATATAACGATAGAAGAACGTTAATAATAGGGTACGAATATGCGCACCATCAACATCGGCATCGGTCATAATAATAACTTTATGATAGCGTGCTTTTTCGATATCGAAGTCCCCACCAATATTTGTACCAATCGCCGTAATAATTGTACGAACTTCATCATTTGATAAAATCTTATCTAAGCGTGCCTTTTCAACATTAATAATTTTACCCTTCAGCGGTAAAATTGCTTGAAAATGACGATCGCGTCCTTGTTTTGCAGATCCACCCGCAGAGTCACCCTCTACGATATAAATTTCACTAATTGCTGGATCTTTAGAAGAACAATCTGCCAATTTCCCTGGTAAACTTGAAACTTCTAAAGCACTCTTTCGGCGAGTTAGCTCACGAGCTTTTTTAGCTGCTACACGCGCACGTGCTGCCATCGTTCCTTTATCTACAATCTTACGTGCAACATTGGGATTTTCCAGTAAGAATTTTTCAAAAGCCTCAGAGAATACTGACTCCGTAATCGTCCTCGCTTCACTATTTCCAAGTTTCGTCTTCGTTTGCCCTTCAAATTGTGGATTTGGATGTTTAATTGACACAATTGCTGTTAAACCTTCACGAACATCTTCACCAGTCAAATTACTATCCGCATCTTTTAAAATGTTATTTTTACGACCATAATCGTTAATCACACGTGTTAAGGCAGTTTTAAATCCTACCTCATGTGTACCACCTTCATACGTATGAATATTATTTGTAAATGAGTAAATATGATTTGTATATCCTTCGTTATATTGAAGCGCAACTTCAACTTGAATACCATCTTTTGAACCTTCTACATATACAGGCTCTTCATGAATTGGTTGTTTTGAACGATTTAAATGTTCAACATATGATTTAATTCCACCTTCATAGTGGAACTCTTTCTTTTGCTTATGTTCACGTTTATCTTCAATTGTTAATTTAATATTACGATTTAAAAACGCCAACTCACGCATACGAGTCGCTAGCGTATCGAATTCATATTCTGTCGTCTCTTTAAAAATTTCTGGATCCGGTTTAAAGCGAGTTATTGTTCCAGTCTTATCTGTATCACCGATGACTTTTAAATCTGCAACCGGAATACCTCTTTCGTATTTTTGGTAATGGATTTTACCATCACGATGTACAAATACTTCTAATTCTGTTGATAAGGCATTTACAACAGATGCACCAACACCGTGCAAACCACCAGAAACTTTGTAACCGCCACCGCCAAATTTACCACCAGCGTGGAGGACAGTCATAATAACCTCTACTGCAGGACGTCCCATTTTTTCTTGTATACCAACTGGAATACCACGTCCATTATCCGTTACAAGAATACTATTATCTTCTTCGATACTAACGTTAATTTCATCACAATATCCTGCTAACGCTTCATCGATACTATTATCGACAATCTCCCATACAAGGTGGTGAAGTCCCTTTCCACTCGTAGATCCAATATACATACCCGGACGTTTCCGAACTGCCTCTAGTCCTTCAAGTACCTGTATCTGACTTTCATCATATGCATTTTCTTGCATTTGTTTTTGTTCCATTGACACAAAGATCACCTACTTTTCCATTTAAACAGGGGTTTATGCCCTATCTATTTCACAATCTACCGTGCCGTTCGTTACATGAATTGTTTTCGCATCTTTTAATGTTTCGTGTTCAATTCCGTCGACACTCGTCGTTGTAACAAATGTTTGCACCTTTCCTTGAATTGTATTTAACAGATGTGATTGACGATAATCGTCTAATTCTGATAAAACATCATCCAGCAAAAGGATTGGATATTCTTTAACCTCTGAATAAATTAATTCAATTTCAGCTAATTTTAGGGATAGTGCGGTCGTTCGTTGTTGCCCTTGCGAACCAAAGACTTGAACATTTTTACTATTAACGAAGAATTGTAAATCATCACGATGAGGACCAATTAAAGTCGTACCACGGAAAATTTCACGTTGTTTCACAGATTGAAAACTTTCATAGTATACTTCTTTTATTTTCGACAAATCCATTGATTCTGATACATCTACACTTGGTTTATAGACAATTTCTAACTCTTCTAATCCACGGCTTATACCGCGATGAATTGGAGCTGCCCATTCCTGTAGCAAATGCAAAAATTCAAAACGTTTTTGCAGTATTTTCGCACCATGCTCAATTAGTTGAAGTGTAAATACATCCAACATCGTTTCCTCATTCTTACTATTCCCTTGCATTTTTTTCAACAAGTGATTTCGTTGCGTGAGCACCTTTTGATATTGACTTAATTCATACAAATATATAGGAGCTATTTGTCCTAATTCCATATCTAAAAAGCGTCTTCTTACTTGAGGGCTTCCTTTTACAAGATTTAAATCTTCTGGGGCAAACATGACAACGTTCATCACGCCAATATATTGACTTAACTTTTGTTGTTCAAGTTGATTTAATTTTGCCTTTTTACCTTTTTTCGAAATATTTAATTCCAAAGACAAAGAACTGTTTCTTTTTTGTAATTTCCCTTTTATTTGACCAAACTCTTCATCCCAGCGGATAAGTTCGCGATCATTAGAGGTTCTATGAGATTTCGCCATCGCTAAAACATAAATAGCTTCCATCAAGTTTGTTTTCCCTTGTGCATTTTCGCCGATAATTACATTTACCTTATCTTCAAAGGAAAGCTCTAATTTTTCATAATTGCGATAGTTTTTTAATTGTATTTCTGAAATAAACAAAGGGCTCCCCCTTTATGCCTGAACTTGGAAAGTTCCGCTTCCTGGAATTTCAATAACATCATTCGCATATAGTTTGCGACCTCTTCTATTTTCAAGTTCGTTGTTCACGTACACTTCATATTCTTGTAAAAACCATTTTACAGCGCCACCTGTATCAATTACATCAGCTAACTTTAAAAATTGTCCTAGTGTAATATACTCTGTTGAAATTTTAATATGTTTCATAAAATCGCTCACTTTCTGAAAGTGTTCATTCTTTCATTGTACTAAATAAACTAACATTAGGAAAGTAATACCCAAAAATCAAATAAGGGCCACTAGCATCTTTAAACTAGCAACCCTTATTCCTTACCTAGTAAGTACGAACCGGTAAAATTAATTGAATAATTGAATCATCATTTACTGTACGAATTAAGAACGGTCTCATCGCCCCAGTAAAGCTAACTTTAATCTCTGTACTATCTAGAGCTTTCAATGCATCCATCATATATTTTGCACTAAAAGATATTTTTAACTCTTCTCCATCTACTTTTTCACATTGTACTTCTTCGACAACTTTTCCAATTTCTGGTGAATTCGAGGAAATCTCTAGCATTTCTTGCTCTAAAGTTGATAATTTGACAACGTTATTGCGGCCATCTCTCGCTAATAGTGAAGCACGATCAATTGCTTGTAGGAATTCTTTTGTATTTACAAAAATATCCGTTTTACTCTCTGCTGGAATTAAACGTGTCGTATCTGGATAATTTCCTTCTAACAATCTTGAGAAGAATAATAAATGCTTTGTACGGAATAATACTTGATACTCAGTTATTACAATATCTACCATCTCTTCAGACTCATCCAGAATTTTACTTAATTCGTTTAAGCTCTTACCTGGAATAACAACATTAGCTTGAAATTCATCTGCAATATTATGTCCTTCGATTTTCGCTTTTCGAAGTGCCAGTCTATGACTATCTGTTGCAATACAAGTTAACTCGCTGTTATATACCTTCCAGTTTACACCTGTCAAGATTGGTCTTGTTTCAGAAGTAGAAACTGCAAATACAGTTTGTCTAATCATATGCTTAAGTAAATCTGTTGGTATCTTAAATACATGATGTTCTTCAATCTGTGGTAATAACGGATATTCTGCAGAATCTAAACCATTTAAGTTAAACTCTGATTTTCCAGATTTTATTTTTGTCATAAAATGATTTTCCACAGAAATTTCGACAGTATCCTTAGGTAGTTTTTTTACAATCTCACTAAAATATTTTGCTTGTAAAACAATGCTTCCTGATTGAGCTATTTCTACGATTTCTTTTCCATCTTCTTCGACTGGAATAAACGATTCAATAGAAATATCAGCATCGCTTCCTGTTAATGTAACCCCTTCTTCAGTAGCTACAACTTTAATTCCCGTAAGGATGGGGATTGTTGTACGAGAAGAAACTGCCTTCATTACATCTTGTACACCTCTTACAAGATAGTCTTTTTGTATTGTAAAACGCATAAAGAAAAACCTCCGGTAAGTATAAGATTTTATTTAATTAATAAAGATAAAAAATAGTAGTAATAGTAATAGGGCTTGTGGATATGTGGATAACCCCTTTGAAGGATGTAAAAACAGTCTATCTACATGTGGATAGACTGTGCGTAAAACAAGGTAAGTTATTCACACTATTCAGCTACTACTTTAAAATACCATTAATTTCTTCAACTTGCTTTTGTAATTGCGTATCGGTTTTTAGTAGTTTAGAAATTTTTTCATGGGCATGGATAACTGTTGTATGATCACGTCCACCAAATTCTTCACCTATTTTTGGTAAAGAGGAATCCGTAAGTTCGCGTGATAAATACATTGCAATTTGGCGAGGAAACGCAACTGATTTTGTACGTTTTTTCGCTTTAAAATCTTCTAATTTTACTTGATAAACGTCTCCGACAGCTTTTTGAATATCATAAATAGAGATAATTTTCGGCTTAGAATTTGGAATAATATCTTTAAGTGCTTCAGCTGCTAAATCAGCATTAATATCTTTATTAATTAAAGATGAATAAGCTACAACTCGGATAAGTGCACCTTCTAATTCGCGAATATTTGAATCAATTTGATTTGCGATATAAAGCATAACTTCATTTGGTATATCAAGCCCTTCAGCTTTTGCTTTTTTGCGTAAAATTGCAATTCGTGTCTCTAAATCTGGCGGCGTAATATCTGTAATAAGTCCCCATTCAAAGCGAGAACGAAGACGATCTTCTAAAGTTGGAATTTCTTTTGGTGGTCGATCACTAGAAATTACAATTTGTTTACTTTCTTCGTGTAATGCATTAAATGTATGGAAAAACTCTTCTTGAGTTTGTTCTTTTCCAGCAAGAAATTGAATATCATCTATCAATAAAACATCTACATTGCGATATTTATTACGAAAATCAACAGCTTTATTATCACGAATAGAGTTAATAAATTCATTCGTGAATTTTTCTGATGATAAATATACAACTTTTGCATTTGGATTATGTTCAATTACATAATGGCCAATCGCGTGCATTAAATGCGTCTTTCCAAGCCCAACTCCCCCGTAAATAAAGAGTGGATTATACGCTTTAGCTGGCGCCTCGGCTACAGCTAATGAAGCTGCATGGGCAAAACGGTTACCAGAGCCGATAACAAATGTATCAAATGTATATTTTGGATTTAACATGCTCTGTGGTAAATGAGCTGAATCATCTTGTGCTGGATTCCGCTTAACTGGAGGAAGATCAATGTCCTCTTCCGCTTGACTTTGGGGAATAATAAAGCGAATTGCTAATTTTGCCCCTGTTAAATCGTATAGTGTTTCTGAAATTAGTTCTGAGTAATGAGATTCTAGCCAGTCACGAGCAAATTCATTTGGAGCTGTAATCGTTAATACGTCTTTCTTCAAGTTATGAGCCGTTGTTGATTTTAACCATGTCTCATAACTAGGCTTGCTTACCTTTTTTTCTAATTCTTTTAAGGCACTATTCCATAAATCAGAGATATTTTCCAAAGGTGTCCCTCCTTTACTAAGATGGTAAAAGAATAAGGCTGCGCAACAAATGTACAACCTAATAAATATAAAATGTATATTTATACGAAACGTATTTTAAAACCTAAAAACGTCGTTTGTATATGAGATAGGGTTTTCGACAAAAAAACCAAATGTGGACAACTGTTTACCCACATGTGATTAAAACTGTCCACATGTTATACACAAATTGTGGATAAGATAAAGATGTGGAAAACTTATTCAAA